>DASQUV010000057.1:0-3133 GCA_035641095.1 Nitrososphaeraceae archaeon | reverse complement strand
CCTTGCAATTCTTGTCCCCAGAATTTGATAATCTCTACTGCCAGTAGCAGCGCTTTCCGAATCGTGTTGATCAGAGAGGAATGCTATATCACCATTCGAGTTCTTCGTGATACTATGAATGTTAGATACAGTTCGCAATTCCTTTACGATACCAATTGTTCGAGTATTGTAAATATTGTCTACACTCACAAAATCAAATGGACTTATAATTACGCTAGGAATAATCGAGAACCAAAATTCATCCATAGTTATAGGAAATTTCTCCGATTCGACTGTTCTACCTATTCTACTTCCTAATTCTAGGTTTCCATTTTTTGCTAACTCTTTAGTAGTCAAAAGTCCAATTATTCATATAGATTTATTATCTATAAAGATCCTCTATATAGTTAATTTAGGTCTTGATCTGTCCTCCCTTTGTTTATAGGGAAATAATCATGACATCATATCCACGCATTTAAGGTAGTACTCCACACGGTCATCGGTAGTTGACAAACAATATTCTCCTTGACGAGAATCTCTGCTGGTAATTAGGATGGAATCTTTGTGCACTCCAGACAGTTCGTGTGGTAATTAACACTAATTGATCTCGAAATATAACCCCCAGAAATAGTAAGTTTTTCGCGTCTTTCCTTCTACTTCTAACATAGTCATGCCTCACTTTATATGCATAATACTATGAATAAAATCTATGCTATAGACTATCGAGCGGGTAGGTTGTTGTTTACGCAATTGCAGTTGTTCTATCTTTTTCTTTAATCACATTTATTGTATATTGTAAAAACAGCAGCACTATATACGAAGTACCACATACTAGGAACATAAATGGGTTATTGACTCGTGAATCCATGCAAATTAAAAAGGGATGGGCGTTCCTTCTTTGACAGTGAAGTTATCAACATATTTGCCATATCAGTTATCTAAATACTTCAGCATGATCCTTTGCGAAATCTTTGAATGAAACAGGTTTCCTTCCAGTTATCTCCTCCACTACATTGGTGATAGGTGAAAAATACCCTTTTCTAAGGTTATTATAGCCTTCTAGTATTGTTTTTATAAGCCAATCATTCAGACCCATCTCCTTCATTGCATTGAAAGCATCATCTTCAGATACGCTTACATAAGATATTTTCTTACCCACTTGCTCAGACAAAATTCTAACAGCGTCATCATAAGAAATCGCTTCTGGCCCTGTAATGTCATACGTTTTACTATTATACTTACCAACATTATTGTTTATAAGAATCTGTATTGAAACGGCTGCGATATCGCGAACATCAACAAAACTGACTTTACCGTCTCCAGCGGGCAGGGAAAGGACATCTCGCTCTTTAATCATATGAGAATAGAAATTAACAAAATTTTGCATGAATGCGTTAGGGCGTAAAAATGTGTATGCAATACCAGAATCTTCTATCATTTGCTCTGCTTGTCGATGCAATCGTCCTCCAGGTTCAAAATCTGCTCCCATTGCAGACACTTTGACTATATGCTTGGTTTTACCTGCCTTTATTATCTCTGTTAATAGGTTGGACGAATATTGCACCATGTTAGGTTGAAATGGTGTGAGTAGAAAAACCTTATCGATATCTTTTAGAGCGTCCTTTAGGGTCTCTGGTTCACTGAAATCGATTCGCATAGATTTTATCTTATGGTCTTCAATAATTCTTTCTAGGTTTTGCAAGGAATGACCTGCAGCTTTAATGTTAACTTCTGAATCGACACCTGCAAGTTGCCTTACAACTTCGCTTCCGAGAGTACCAGTAGCACCTGTAATCAGAATATTATCGACCATGTCCCCAAAATCATAGCCATTTGGGATTATTTATCAGTGCTGGAGTCCATAGAATATTTACATCTCTCTATTTACTCCTTCAGCAAGGTTGCCACAAAAATATGATGATATTGATCTAGGACTCTCCAAAAACATAATACCTATAAAAATAATAAATCCCCATCTGAGATATGTCTGATATGGAGTCAAATGGTAATGACGTTGCTAGTCACGGAAGAGGAAACGTAGAAACGTATGCCTTACTAATTGAACAATACCTTAAGAATGAAACGGTCTCACATTCAGAAAGTGATATCGCCAAAGCGGTTTTGAAAGTTGCATTGGACACCAGGGATGATATTCCCTCCTCCCCAAATGATCTGGATAAGTTGACTGAGATTAAAAAATCACTTCGAATGCTAGTAATTCAAGGGAAGATCTTTCAGACCTTAGTTCAAGATCCAGAAACAAAAGAGGAAACCGTGTACTATTCGATTAGACGGCCTACAGTTGGCCCATAGTATTACCGGAGCTCGTGTTTCTAGTTCGCATTACTCCTGATTGTCTTCCACTTGCCGTATTTAATGAGGATGTATCTAACATGCCATTTGCCACGATATTAAGTCTTGTCAGGGACCGATTCTACAGTCAGGATACTAGACGATATCCACTTGGACATCCAAAATTCGGCACCCTAAGCCATAGGTAAACAAATAGGATCAAGACAAGACCGTCAAAGTATTAAGATAACCCATGACATATGGAATAAGGTAAGTACCCCTACTCCGACCATTGGGGCGAGTTTTAGCAGAGTTAAGAAAAATGATGGTAACTAAACAAACTAGAGCAAGAATGACAGCAATCATTGATGAAGGGAGGGCTATAGGGCTAGAACACTAGTAGTAGAAATCAGAGTTGTACTTTCAATGAGCAAAGATATAGTTCCTGAGAGGATTAACATCTTTAACGTAATTAGGTTAAAAGTAGTTCGGCGATCCAAATTATGATAGTAAATATTGATGTCTATTTGTGCAAACCTCTATTCTGTAGTCGACGTAAATCACTTCATGCGAGTAAAGACTGAATTGCGAAAGCCTAAGTCTGAGTCCTTATGAGAACTAAATAATAACGACAACCGTTATTGGTGGACTCGGGTCTTACCATCGATTCGGCAAGAAGGCTTGGATGTGATGAGTTCGTGAGAGGCCTGTGTGTTCTAGGGTTCTAGTTACCTAGCAAACTTAGATAGCTGTTTTGTTTTGTCAATCAAGCTATCAATATCTTTGCCAATTGGCAGAAAATTAAATGAAAGTATTATGTGATCTATTCCCATATCTTTGATACTTTTGATATCATGACCTA
>DASQUV010000056.1:0-6943 GCA_035641095.1 Nitrososphaeraceae archaeon | reverse complement strand
ACTTGGAGCTGAAACACCAGCCAAGAATCCATACGTAGCAGAGATGTACAAACTAGCATTAGAAGGAAAACTGTACAGCAGATCAATCCCATAACAAAAATAACAACAATAAAAAGATATTATACATTCTCTCTTTTTTTAGAAATGGTTTGATGTGTATGCGTTCCATCGAGAAGCAAATGATTCTAGCCTACTAATTTTCATAAATCATCAGTCCAGATTGGCATGACAGAAATTTGCACGTAGAATAGTTTCATTGGTTAGAAGACAGTTCGGTTTCAGACCGACAGATTACCTTCGAGCATTGCTTTGAATTAACTATAATCCTTTTTCAAATACTCCCGCACTGGAAAAATCAGAAAAGATAATCTAGGATCGGTTTAATTGCATATTATTTTGGCTTTGCATACAATGAGAATCTAAGACTATCTCACTTTAGTTACGCTATTTCATTCTACTATTGGTAGAAGGGGAACAGACAGATAAGGGAACATGCGGTTAGCACTCTTACGTATTGAGTGTAAAATCAACGTACCCTTAAATATACCGAACCACACGTCTCGCATTTCTTAACATCTGACCCAACATAACGTCTGCTGCACCCTCTACATATCTGGGATCGGACGAATGGTCGGAAGAATGCAAGTCCAGAACTGGCGGCTATAATCTTATTTAATTCATCCTGTGCAGTAATGTTGGTTAGATCTATTGAAGTCGACAATCCGCCTCTTAGGAGACTATCAATAGATTTACATTCTTCTAATGCTTTTTGAGGTTGTAATAAAAGTTCCTTTCCATTTACTATAATCCCCTGCGAATAGTGTTTAGCTGACTCGGCTCCCGAAGATAATAGAGTCCTGCCATATTTTTCTGAATCCAAGGTCGAAAATCTTGTACTACTGTCGTCGTCTATCATTGAGACACCTACCAAATCACTATCCATTTGCCTGCCGTGATCCAAAGCTACATCACCTGAAGTCTTCAGTACTTTTCTCAGGACATCATCTCCAGCAGAGTCGTGATTATATCCTAAAATATCATATACTGATTCCTTTGCTCCAGTAAGATTGAGAATTATGTTAGTTGTACCGAAATGTTCAAAACTAGCACTCCCCATAACCGGATATAACCCCTTTCTTATCGCATTCAAAATATTCTTCTTTCTAATGAACATCGCCTCCAATGCAGGTTTTATCGTTAGAGCGAGTTTTGCCCTGAAATATGTTTCATCCTTATTGGATTGATATGCAAGTCTAGGAAGGTTAATCGAAAGAGATTGTAAAGATGCAACACTCCGGGCATCCTTACCGTCCAATGATTTGCGAATGCCATTGCTCGTCCGTGTTCCATTTTGCATGATAGCTATCCTACCTCCAGACCTAACTACAGATGATATCGTCTGGGAGTCCTCTTCCAACATATTGGAATCTTCACTGTAATATAATGCCAGACCGGCCCTTGGTAATGGAGTTATGTCAGTATATTTTGTGTAGCCCTCAAGTAAGGCCTCAAGTGTCTTTTTATCTAGAGTACTCCTAGGCAACAGAATAGTAAATGCAGGTCGACCTTCAGAATACGAACTTGAACCAGATGACGCGATAAGAGACTTGGCGAAAGATGATGCGATTACCTCATGGTTCAAGGTGTCGTTCAAGAGAAAATCTGAGATGCCTTCAAGCACTACCTCCGATGATGCCTCTCTGCTCATCAAACCCAAAAGCAATTGTAATGCTGCCGCGAATTTGGACTTTTCATCGAAGCGAATCCTTGATACATTAAAAAACTTGCCGTTTAAGTTTTGTAATCCTTCAGAAGATTCATTGATGTTTAGGAATGCCACATCAGGAACTATGCCCCATGCCCCAGGATTTGAGATGTTTAACTCCCCACCCAGATGCATATCTGAGATGTCCTTGGGCAGAGAATTGAATAATAGATGCTCCGAAAACACCGACATAGAAACATTATTGATAATACCCTCTATTCCATTTGCAATTCCTTCCGCATTATTTATCAGATCAAGAAGATCAGAACTGGGCATGCCTAATCTGGTCATCCTACTCCGATACTCTTCGTAGCCATGTTCTATAAGTACGGAATTGACTGTTTCTCGAACTAGAGAAGATGTAAGATAAGCGGCCTGGAACTTGTAGATCTTGTTTTCTACTTCTTCGGTGATTTTCTGCGCTTGTTCCAATGGCATTCCTCCCTCTCTAACAATAGATTGGATTATCTTGTGGGAATTAAACTCCTCAATAGAATTATGGGTTGTCCTAACATACATTTTGCCACTTTCAACTATTGACCTTTCTTCAATTTGTCTAGCAAGGCTCAGGACTAATTTTCCCAAGTTGGTTATTGTATATCTTCGTTCTCCTTTATTCAAAGCAACTAACGACTGTCTAAGCAGTTTCCTTAGGTGGTATGCAAATTTTCCAGATTCCTTTTTCGATTTAAACCCGGCTAGTGATTTCAATTCAGAGTAGGTAAGCGGTCCCTTTGAATTTAATATTCTAAGAATATCAATTCTGTTAGGACTTGCCATAACAGAAAAGATCATCCGCACTCGTTTTGAGGCGGACTCGAGAATCCCATACCTTTTATTCTCTGTGTGAAGTGAATAATCATGACTCAACTGTTCCATTGCACCCGATATTCAGCCTAGACAATTAAAACTACTTTGTAAATTAAATTTTACTATCGATGTAATATGACCTACCTCAACTTCTGCTATGTCGTCAAATTTCGACTAGGACTTGATTTTCCTTCGATAATCTCTTCATCTTTAAGTTATCGACTGATTGGGCTATTGTTTCGTTTATTTCTGTAGGTATTTCGGGCAATTTCGTTTTGGCATCCTGTTCCATAGCTGATTCGGTTTCGGTTAGAATATCCAATGCATCTGAATCTACACAAGTTGGAATAGCATAGTTTCCATCAATCCTTGTGCTTTCATTTAGAACTTCTGATGAAACCTCAGACATTTCAGACAGTACACCGCTTGCGGCAGGCACTATGGATGATATATCAAGCTGAATATTCTTTATCATATCTACTGTGGGTTCAATAGTGTCCATAATCACTCCAAAATCCTTAAGAGTGCTAAACCTAATTACTAACATTTCTAGGGTCAGGTTCATGTTTCGAGTAATATTCTTTATGCGTCGAACATTAACCAGTTCATTTGCAAGTGCTTTTGCCCTCGCGTTGTTACCATTCTTCATAAGATTGGATATTTCAGCGCTGAATTTAGAATCCATGTTCGAGAATTTCCTTTCCAGCATAGTCAGCTTTGAAAGTTGAGTATTTACAACGGCACTTGCATTTGTAATCTCTCCACTGAATCGCTGACGATGCTGTTCCATTTACCGCAAATACATTGAAAAATGTGATGTAAAAGCAATTGTTAAATTCTATATACCTACAAATTTGTTTAAGCTAAGCTACAGAATTTTCCGTCCTAGGCCAATCTGGCATAAACGCAGTAATCCTTCTTTATCAAAGAGCAGATGGACCTTAATAAGGTGGTAGGTCGCCAAAGATATTATTCAAAAATATCAAATGCGCCTTAAAAGCAACCCATGTTTTTCATCGAAACCCGTTACTTGTACTTTTGAGCCAATTGGTAAATCTGAAGGCGAACGAATATCTTTGAGAAATCCAGATACCTTGAAAGGGGCACCGTCTACCTTGAAAACGACCCATGCATATAAGCCCGCATCAGTAAATCCTTCTGGAGCTACGGTTTGAATAGTGAATGTAACTACACTACCCAACCCCTCGTATTCTTCTGTAGTAAATGTATCAGATGAGCACTTTTCACAGAAATATACAGTTTCAAGATTGGAATAACCGCATTTTGTGCATTTATTTGCCAGAATCTTCCCGCGACTAGCTCCTTCAATGAACCTGCTTCTCCTGTTGATGATCTGGCTTGGATCTCTTGTATCAGACAAATTAGCTCACTTAACTTTCTTGAAAACGTGAACGGCTGCACTTGCCCCGGTAGCACCGAAGTTATGAGTAACTGCGATCTCTGCATCTTGGATTGTCCTGTCTCCCGCCTTTCCTGTAAATTGTTCGAAAACTTCCACAACTTGGCCTATCCCAGTAGCCCCGATCGGATGCCCTTTGGATTTTAATCCTCCTGATGGATTAATCGGAATCTCTCCATTCCTCTTAGTTGAGCCAGACCTTATTGCACCAGCAGCTTCTCCTTTCCTGAAAAAGCCCAGATCCTCAGTGTCTATGACTTCGGCAATTGTAAAGCAATCGTGTACTTCCGCAAAATCTACTTCTTTGGGTGTTATTTTGGCCATATCATACGCCTGTCGCGCAGCATTAACGGTGCTTGGAATAGTTGTGATGTCCTCACGAGACTGTACCGCAGCTGGGGAGGCACCCCGACCCGATCCAATTATTTCTACGCAACTTTTGCCTCTTTTCTTCGCAAATTCCTCGCTGCAAACTATCAGGGCGGAAGCGCCATCGGAGAATGGACAACAATCATAAAGTTTTAGCGGAGATGCTACGACAGGAGATTGCATTACATCTTCGATCGTTATTTTTTTACGAACATGAGCTTTGGGGTTAAGTATTCCATTCTCATGATTCTTGACCGCTACATAAGCTAAATCCTCCTCCGTTGCCTTGTACCTAGTAAGATAAGCCCTTGCGATAGATGCGAAAAGTCCGGGGAAAGAAGCTCCATTTCCTCCCTCATAAAAGAAATCCGAACAATATGAAAAAAGTGTAGTACTCTGAACTGTTCCTACCTGAGTAATTTTTTCCACGCCTACCGCCAATACACAGTCATAAAAACCTGCAGCAACATTCGCAAATGCTTCTCTTAACATTACAGAGCCTGATCCACATGCTGATTCTATGGTTAACCCCGGAGTATAAGGAATGCCGAGGTTGCTCATTATAACAGGGGCCATATGGACCTGCTTGTCAGAAACTCCAAAGACATTTGAAATGTAACCGGACTGTATCTCCTTGGGTGTTATACCAGCTGAAGTGATAGCCTCCTTTGATGCATCCAACGCCAATTCTACAACGCTTTCATTTAGCTTACCATATTTCGTACTACCTGCACCGAGGACGAAGACCTTATTTGGCATGTATGGCACATTATACCTTTAGGTAATAAAAAGGTTAGACAGTATGAGGTCATTTTGGAATGCAATATGCGTGCGCGTGTAAGTGTTGTATTTTGGAGTTAAGTTGCTATCCTTTAGCACCCAACATGAAATTGCCTTTTTCGATGACTTGCGGGAGATCGATTGGTCGACTTAAGGGGCAGACTGTCCTAAATACTAGTTCAATCTACTGTTACTTAGTATGGTAGTTATGTGGTACTTACTTGATACAACCAGGTAGATATGTATACTTGCTCGTTACCAAAAACAATTCATGTGGGATGCGCAGGCACAATATTCTGGTACTTTAGATACAAAACGCTATACCAAATCTATCGTACTATCTAGGCTATCTGAAAAGTGCTTGCTACTATGAAACAAGAAATCAATATATTGCATTGGTATTAACTTATGTCAGATAGCAGTCTTATTTTGAGTTCCGAAAATCTAACGTCGATGGTCATTTGGCTAGCAGAACTAGTAGTAGCAAGCTGGGCACTCTCCTATGGGGCCGAGCACCTCTCGGCTAGGTACGGTGCTAAATTTGTGGGGAGGACAATCTTGAGTTTGGCAACGACCCTTCCTGAAATTGCAATCGTAATTTATGCTGCTGCAGCTGGTTCTTACGGAGTAGCCATAGGAGCAGGATTAGGGAGCAATCTATTGATGATGACGTTGGGGTTGTCACTTATGCTAATTATTGCAACAACTCGCATATCCAGATCTCCACTAAAAGGAATCAATGTCAGTACTTTCAGACTGGACAAGATTTTTCTGCTTGTCACTGCTATTGTTAGTGCACTTCTATTCGTTGATGGATATAATGTCTTAGACGGTTTCATCTTCACAGGATTCTTTGTTGTGTATATTATATTGGCCCTGTTTGAAATGAGGTCAGAAAGAAATGATACTCTGGTTAAATCTAGAGGAATGTCGAACGAGCTTGATAAACAGCCAGAGGAGATTTTAAAGAGTAACGAGAAGGATTCGGTTAAAGAAAGGCAAGATGATACCCGGAACGATCGTTCCACTGCTAGATTAACAGAGCGTACCTTAAGATCCCTATTGGTATTCGTAGCAGGAACAATCGGAATCGTAATAGGCGCAGGTCCTTTCATCCATTCACTCGAAGGATTTTCGGCCGAAATAGGGATTTCTGTGATAGTGCTTGCGGTGATAATTAGTCCTATTGCAGGAGAAATGCCTGAGAAAATATCATTGATGATACTTGCAAGGAAGGGCGCGTTAGGCGCATCCATCGCAATAGCCAATGTGCTTGGATCTAAAATTCTAAACAATACGTTACTTCTTGCAGTAGCGGTTTTTGGAGCAATGTACCATGCAGGATTTTTTACGGTGATTGAGTTAACTCCAGTACTTATGTTTCAAGTGGTACTTGTGACTGTAATTACGATAATAGCTTTGATCCCAATGTTCAAAAAAGAAATAGGATTAAAGACTGGCATGATGCTGTTGTCAATGTATATGGTAAGCATAGCGATCCAATTTTTTCTACCACATGAGTGAACCCATTATATATCGTGCATGATAAAGTCGCTGGATCTGAGCTTTGGTATCACACCTTATTGCTGGTTATAGTTTTCCCAATTTCACCAGCTAAAATATTCACTAGATTGTACAGATCAGATTCAATATACTGTTTCTCTATTTATAGAGATCAGTTCATTCATTCTACTATGTATCTCTAGATAACGTTTTCCTTTTTCTGTAGTACGATATGTGTGAGCTCCAACTTCATATTCCAATAGCTCACTTTCCCCCAGATCGGTTAAATATTCTTC
>DASQUV010000055.1:0-22750 GCA_035641095.1 Nitrososphaeraceae archaeon | reverse complement strand
TACGTTTGCCTACTAATTCCATTGCTTAATCAACCAGATTCAAGGAATATGTATTATATATATGGATGCATGCACAGTACTAAATCTATGATTGATTGCTTTTGATTATAAATATTCATTCAAGTTATTGACGATAAGGCTTCACTAGAAAAATAACTTATTCTACTAAACGATTATGCTAGTCTAATATTCTACTGTAAAAAATTACCCCCATCAGTCCATTAAGATATTGAGCAGGAAAGGAAATGAATACCTCGCATAGTGAATGGCTTTCTGCTTTTTCAGTATCGAACACAACTGCTTCTACTTCTCTCTCTCAAAAGGACAAGAATTATTTAGCTATTCAATTTTTCAAATATTCGGCTAAAGTATAACCCCAATATTTTTTCTTTATCATAGCTTATCAGAAGTATGCGGATTAAATTTTTTTGTTCAGGATTACCTGTTGGTTTATGGAACTAATCTTCGGTCTCTTATTTAGAATAAAAGTACCAACGAGTACCAAAAATTGTTCATTCAGATCCATGTTCTTACTCAAACGGCACTAGTGTAGACCCAACCTTTGACGACCAGAATGTGCCGCCACACAGCTTCCAGGTTTTGTAGTCAAAAAGAATTCTCTTATGATCAAAAGCTATGTTGGTGCTATCGAAATCTTCCAAATTTGTCCATTCTATCTCCGCCGCATCGTCACGAGCTGATGCTTGCCCAGGATCGGTGTTATTATCAGTGGGAATAATTCCCACAAAAACTGTTGACATTAGATGTCCCCTTGGATCCCTTCTTGGGTCTGAATAAACTCCCAGGATATCTCTTAGACCAATGTTTAAGGATGTTTCCTCTTTTGCCTCTCGTCGAGCAGCATCTTCAATTCTTTCCCCTTCATTCACGAACCCTCCTGGCAGCGCTAGAGAGCCTTTGTATGGTTCGTACTTTCGTCTTATCATTAAAATTCTTGAATTATGTTCAATTATGACGTCAACAGTCGGAATTGGATTCTTATGTCGCCTTGGAGACATGCTGATCGAATTACATTACGCGCTTTAAATAATCTAACTGATGAATTATGGAATTGGATTAGTATTGTGAAGTAACTCATGAAATTTCATAATTTCATTGAGCAGATTGTGATCCTTGCTATCCTAAGCTTTATTCTATACAAAAGTCCATTTAAGCTGCGACTCGATCATTCGTAGAAGTCGCTCGTTTGATGGATGATGAGAACCTCCTTCACCTTTTGAATATGCCACGTAGTCAGCACATCAGTAAAGCTTCAACAAAATTTAGGTGGGCTTATTTCACATTGTTCGATCTCTCCAAAGGGATCGGATTACAACATTATGGCGGGATAGACTTTAATCGAGAACTCGTCAAGAAGTAAAATTATTTCATTCTGCGGTGGCTTCAATCGTTTAATCGCTTTTGAGGTACTGAGTGTATCTGGGTGGCAGATACAAGATCTTATCAGGTTTAATTTTTAAGATTATACGAGATATATTGGGAGAGTGAGCAGGGTATCTGTCAGTATTAAGATATTTTCTTGCAAGCTTATCAATATGTTCATCTGCTCCGACTTTTGATTGTTCTATCACTTTCCCTCTTATGGTAACCATGCTATATGGGTTATCCCTTCCGTCAATCATCGATATTGATACCCGTGGATCCCTGGATACGTTTTTTTGTTTCAATCTTCCCACTGCTGTATTGATTAGGACTAGTCCATGCACTTCATCAAGATCTATCCAAGTCGGGGTTACCTGAGGTGACCCATCTCTATTAATGGTAGATAAGAACGCAAAATTTCGATCAACAAAGAATTTACGTATTGGTTCGCTAGATATATCATGTGCGTCTACCGCTGTCAATGCAATTCCTTATATGTTATCTCAGCATATATTTCTTGCAAAAGATCTTTCTGGCTAGCTGACTACGATGACAGTAGTACGTATTGTACTGTCACTGTCATTTTCTATCGACAAAGCAGCGGCGTCTGCCATACTTAAGCCATGCTTAAAGCCCTTCTATCCAAATTTTCCTATTCTAATGTAGAAGGTTGGGACAGTCTACCATAGGTCGATGCTTTCTAAGCACCCGCTCTCTTTATAATATGATAACCAAATTCGGTTCGAACTGGCTCACTGGTTAATTCGCCTTTCTTTAACTTGAATGCCGCTTCTTCAAACGGCTTTACCATCTGTCCTCTGCCAAAAAGACCTAAATCGCCGCCACGCTTTCCGCTCCCCCTGTCTATAGAAAGTTCCTTTGCAAGGTCGGCAAAGCTTTCTCCTCTTCTTATCCTTTCAAGGACTGACAGTGCTTCACTATGCTTATTTACAAGTATATGGGAACATTTGATTTTGTCACCCATTTTCAGTTCTAATGAGTATCACGTTATGAATGCAAAAAAGCTCAATGTATACATCACTTATCAGAGCTAATCATTCACCTGTGCGAATTAGTCCTCTAAGCTTTTCCTTAAATTCAGGCGTGATATCATTTTCGTTCATCCCATGGTCCCTCACTGCGTGTTCTCCGCCCTTCTGAAAAATTTCTTCTTCTGTTTCGCCAGTTACGATGTAGTTACAATCAAATCCTGCCTCTCTACATGCGAGTGTTTTCATGACTTAGTAGAGGCTAATCTAGTATAATTAAATTGCTAACCAAGAAACCCTTTGACTTGCCTACATGAGACATTGGTATGAATACCAACAAAACGACAAGTGGTAACTATGGTCGATTGTTGTCACACATGGAAGCTTCATAGGTATTTATGATGTGTCGATGTAAATGACATCAGTCAATTGCGATACTTAATACAGGTCATAAACGATCGCTTTGCAATGGGTCAACCTTAAATAAACACTTGCCGTCACAAGGGCATCTATGAAAAGGGGAGTCTCAAAAGTACTGGTTGGAGTTGACGGTTCAAACCATTCCTTTAGTGCAGCGGAGGTCGCGATGAATGTTTCGAAAAAGTATATGGCCAAATTGATTGTGGTTACAGTTGCTTATATACCAACAACGTCCCGAGTCTCTCAACAAGAAGCAATTGAAGTAGGAGCCGGACTCTCTGAAATGGATAAGGCAAAGACATGGTTCGAATCATTCTCACTAAGAGCGAAACAGAATAAAATTGAAGTTAAAACTGAGCTTGTCAATAGTAGAAGGCCTGTCGATTATGTAATACTAGAATATGCAGAAAAGGAAAGTATCGATCTAATAGTCATTGGGACAAGAGGGCGGGGCGGACTTAGTAAATTAGTGCTCGGCAGCGTAGCGTCTAGCATCGTTGCTTACTCGCACTGCCCAGTACTGGTCGCAAAGTAGTAATGATGACTACGTACGATCCTTCAATGGAAGAGTTTTGCCATATTGACACTGGTAAACCAGATGAGTAGACAAATAACTTCAAGAGAGGCTATTAACATATCTAGAAATTAATGAAAAGACTTGGCGCCGCAAGCTCTTTATTTTCCATTGAATCTAATATCTTAGTGTGACTTCGAAAGATCCACTTATTGTGTCTTTTCGCTTAGCATTCATTTTAAGTACAATTCTGACACGATCTATCAATTCTGTTCAGATATCATTTAGTGATGATGAATATTACAGTGGGAGTCAGGTTCGATAAGTTGGTGCTAATGAGAATAATGATATTCCCGAAGACTCGGATCTATTAGAAATATGCTGCTCTTGGTCAAGCAAGTTAGCTGATGGAATCCTGACTTATACTTTGGTAGAAACGGTTACGATAGATGAATCAACGAGAGTTGCAGTAGAAGACGCGGTCTAAGAGTGGGATTCTAAAATTGAAGGATTGGAACTGAGAGAAGTAGAAAAATCCCCTCCTGCTTCTGATATTCAAATAACATTTGACAGTTTAAGGAGTATTGATAACGGAAATCGAGAATTCAATTTCAAAAATGATATAGATGATTACCTAACAATAATACCGACTGCAGGTTGGACACAATTTAGATTTACTAATCAGGGACTTGTAAACAATGTCAAAATAACAATTTCCGATGATGTATTAGACTATGGATTTAATAATGATATTATTGAGAAAATAGTAAAACATGAGCTGGGACATGCCCTTGGTCTTGGACATTCTCATGACGAGGAACGACTGATGGCAGATATTATTATTGAAGACAGAACCGGGAATATATCAGAGTGTTAGATCAATGGTGTACTCGAAGCAAATCAATGGAAATTAGTGAGTCCAAGAAATATCCCTAGCCCTCCTATGAAAGATTACATTGTTTGTTAAATAATTTTCCAATACAAAGTAGAAAAAAGTGGTGGAATAACCGTATATTAGTTGTTAAATGTTCTCCTTTCCATTGCTGTCATGGAAAAGAATCGGTCAAACTCAAATCGAAAGATTAACAAAGCTGAAGCTCAACTCCGCTCATTGCCTGAATGGCCCCTTTGCTTTGGATGGTTATAGCAATTATTTTATTATATGAATGCTAATCTAATCATATGACAAAGCAAGATTCTCATACAGATTCACAGCTGAAGAAAATTTATGAATTAAAAAATATTGCAGTAGTGGGTATGTCGAAAAACGAAGAAAAAGCTGGTCATTTCGTGCCGAAATATCTCATTCAAAATGGCTATAATGTGATTCCAGTTAACCCAACAGTTTCCGAAGTTTTAGGGCGAAAATCATATTCTACAATAACTGACATCCCGGAGAGAGTAGACATCGTAGACATTTTCAGAAAATCAGAAGATGTTCCTCCTATAGTAGATGATGCAATCCACAAAAAGGATCAAATTAAGGTAATATGGATGCAGGAAGGGATCTATAGCGAGGAGGCAGAAAAGAAGGCGAAGGAAAACGGTCTAGAGGTTGTTTTTAATAGATGTATGATGGCTGAGCATAAGAGACTTTTTTAGTATGCTATTCTAGGCACTTAGCCCCCCGATTGGTGGGCAGTAGATGTCACCGATTGTCTGCAACAAATTATCGAATTGGTCATAAACACCTGAAATAGGCAGACCAAGTAGAGCTAGTATCAATCAAAACGCTGTTTATGCTTTGTATCAAGTTCCGACAAGGTTGTAAAATTATGCACTTGGTGCCGTACTCTTTATCATTTATTTCGAATCCATAAAAACAGCTTCTTGTTAGTAGGCCCTCTTTTCGTTAATACCAGCATAATCTGACCGTCATCGATCTATCCAAAGAAAACCATTGGGGGAAAATACCATACACTTTCTTACTGGGCAAGTTACTTTCGCGCATAAAATTCTTTATCAAATACCAAAATCGCAAGAATCAATGCTGTTAAAGCGAAAATTCCCGCAATGCTGTAAAATTGCCATGGTACCGTGGGCGCGGAAGCAGGCAGAGCATAGGAGAATACAAATGCAACAAAAAAGAATATAGCAATCACGATACCACTAACACGCTTTCTAACCGATTGGTCGAGACTTTTAGAGAACCTAATTCTAGAAAAAATATTCATTGATTCATCCCGAGATTATTCAAATAAACATCTAGAATTTAATGTTGAGGTCATATCAATTCTTCTTCTATTACAGAAGATTAGTAGGTAGTTCATGAAGCAAATTGCAGCCAAGCGGTTAGCTAACCTTTGCTCATATTTGATAGCGCGTGCCTTATGTGACTAAACAGTGCCGAAAGTTTTTTTAGAAGTCTAATCTAGTTGGTAATATTGGGAAACTTGGTACCGTTTTTTGTTGTTGCTGCCAGTATCGTTACCTCGTTTATGTCGTTTTCGACGAGTCCAGTTCTAGATTCTCTTCTATCGGGCGACCCCTTTCTGTTATTTCAAGCTAAAGCACAGCAAGATAGTTTGTCCGAGCCAGAAGACTCGGAGGGGATTGATAATCAGGTGGCTGACAATGAAAGTGGTCCCGGAACGACAAGCGATTCAGAAGGGACACCGTTAATGGATCAGGCTGCTCCAGCTATAGATGGGTGTCCTCCCGATTTTGCCTTTGACCCAACCACGGGAGAGTGCGATTCGACTCTAGGTCCTTGCCCTGAAGGCGAGACTAGAGGTGAGTCTGGATTTTGTGCGGTAATGCCTGAAAGCTGCCCTCCTGGAATGTATATCGATGAGGATCCACTATGCGAGCCCTGTCCACTAGAGGGTGATATTCCTGAAGAATGCACTGCTTCTGAACCAGAGCCAGAACCACAACAAGAACCAGAACCACAACAAGAACCAGAACCACAACCAGAGCCAGAACCACAACCAGAGCCAGAACCACAACTCAATGCAGATAACACTACGAGACCTGGTAACACGACATTTGTTACTATTAACAATGCCATAGCACAAGCATTTTCTAGTACGACTTACAATACCAACGTCCTACAACAGTTAGCACAGAACACTCTGCTCATTGGCGAGGAAACAGTCCCCCTGCAAGGTATTATTAAGGCAAATGATTCAAGGTTGCTTTCTACATTTGATCCGTTTCGACTTATAGGCGGCAGCGCAATAGTTCATATTCCAACTAGCAATTCTTCTTCCTCTTTGCCGCTTATCAGTTCTTCATTTGCGATGACTCCTAATACTCTTCCGCTAATAGCACTTGATGGCGATACACAGCAATACGTTACTGTTCCCTCAGTGAAGATGTCCGTTCTGGATAACTCCTATAAAACTGCTTTAGGAGAAGTGTTCCAAGGTATAAACCCATTTACAGGAAAGAATGTCACAGTAGACAATATTAAAGCGTTATATCTGCTTAATGAATCTAATCAAACAGTTTCTCTTGGATATGGCAGCAGCGTTGCTCTGCTGACCATAGTAGGGTAGCTATTTGACAAAAATGAGAATTCTACTTAAGATCCAACGAAATGTTTTGCATGCGACAGGATAACTCCCAATCAGAGGAGACCATTTTTATGATTTCTATAAGCACTCCACGCTAGTTATCATACCGATCTTTTTCCTTACCAAATGATCTAAACAGAATTCCGCTAAAGACCAAAATTGCTGTTAGAGCAGAACCTACAAGAGCCCTTTCGAAAGGAATTGAAGTAAGTAATGAAATCATCAAAAAAGTAATTGCGCCTGCTGCGAGGCTCAGCGGAAGCCAAGTCTTGATTGCAGAAGAAGTCCTGGTCACTTTATTGGTTATTCAGTCTCTGTCCCAATTTATTGATTACACTTGATTTGCAACGATCTAATCAAACCAAGCGGAGGATTAACAAATTCAACATCGCTCATATACTCTCAAGGATGTTCTATCAGGAATGGATTCACCCGCCCTTCCGCCAATATCTATGGTCAATCACGGGACCACAAATTATCATTAACTATCATATCGATTCAAACTACGGTCCCAAAGCTTAATTCATAATCTTTTATTGCATTCAATAACAATATTGCGAGGGGAGAACAATTGAGTGTGAACTTCAAGCGGCGAGAGAACTTGACAATGACGAATCAAACAGTCTTCTCGATTATATCTGATGTGGCAGTTATATATCGAGTAGAGAAGCGATTATTGCAACGCGAAGGAGGCATATTTGCAACTCTGACGTCATCTTTTTATTAGTTGAATCTCTTCAAATCGTTTGGTAATACGGAACTTGCACGAACTTTGGGAGGCCGCCATTGGACGAGTCCATGGTTCTTACTGTGACACTATAGCACTTTAGCCAAGATAAGAACATGAAGAACACTTGAGCAAGACTGGGGGAGTATTGAGTGAAGGCAGAAAGAATCAGCCGTGATTTGCTACTGACAGAATTTCTATCGATGTCGAGGCAAAAAGCCCCTAATATTTTCCCATCTTCAAAAGATCTGAAATAGGGGGAGTCCGGTGTCTAGAAAATATCCCTTAGCATTTTTCAACTTCGATACAACTAGTTGGTGTTTACGATTTGTCAATATTTATTCGCCTTGTTCAGAAACTCTCATATTCCTTCGATGCGAATGCATCTAGTAATTCTTCCTTTCTAGTGCGGCAGCCTCGTCTTTCGTAATCAGAAAAGAACCGCTTTCTTCCATTTTGTGCAGTATAACGGATGTGCTCTTCTATTCGTAACGGGAATTTGGTTCATGCTATGCGGGTCTTCCACTGAAGCAAATCACCGCAATCGTTATAAGATCTTTATAATACGAAGAGATCCGTTAAGTTGATCAATAAAAGCGGTGATGCAAATGTAAGCCGTATATGTTCACTTTTACCACCAGCAATTGTGTTGCTTATAGCAGTTTTATTGTCAATTTCAGCTTGGCAAAATTCCAACAACAACCTCCCGACACTAAACCAGCAACCTGCATTGGTTTTTGCTCAGTCGACAGATGAACCTGTACTAAGATATTCTGATGATCTAGGTAATCCTGTATTTAGCCAACCCGGTTTTACCTCAGAAGTAGTAGCCGAAGGCCTATCCTTACCTACTGCCATGACCTTCCTATCTCAAAATGACATTCTGGTCTTGGAAAAGGATAATGGGACTGTCATGAGGGCTATAAATGGAGAAGTACAGCCTGCGCCTTTGTTGGATGTGAACGTTGCGACAGAAGTAGAAAGATGCATGTGTGGAATTGCCATTTCACAAAATAATGAGACAGGCAAGACTTACGTCTTCTTGTACTATACCGAGGCACAAGGTGCCGATGGGGGCAATCCAATAGGAAATAGGCTATATAGATACGAGCTTGAAAACGGGCAGACAGAGAGCACAGCGGAAGTCCCAGGTGTTGACTCCAATACCGCAGCGCCAGCTAGTTCCTCCTCATCGGCTAAACTGGTTAACCCTAAACTGCTCCTTGATCTGCCTGCAGTTCCTGGTCCTCGGCACAACGGGGGCGCAATTATGATTGGGCCAGATAATAATTTGTATATCCCTATCGGTGATACAGACAAAATAACAGGAGGTACGACACAAGCCCAAAACAACGATGAACTCCCTTCCGATGGGTCTGGAGGAATATTGCGTATAACTCAAGACGGTGCTCCGGTTATAGACGCAAATACTGGAACTTATATTCTCGGAGATGATTATCCACTGAACTTGTACTATGCCTATGGTCTGCGCAATAGTTTCGGAATCGATTTTGATCCGGTTACAGGAAATCTTTGGGATTCGGAGAACGGCCCAGGATACGGTGATGAGCTAAACCTTGTAGTGCCCGGATTCAATAGCGGTTGGAACCAGATAATGGGCGTCTGGGAACGCGGTGGAGGAGATCCAAGAGAAGGTGGAAGTACCATTGCTTCTGTCCAACCCGAAGGTCTCGTTGATTTTGATGGTAAAGGACAGTATCAACCTCCAAAGCTGGCCTTCCTCTACACCATTGGTCCGACTGCAGTCAAATTTCTAGATTCAACTAAATATGGTGCTGGGTATCAGAACGATCTATTCTTGGGTGATATACATGCGGGAAATATCTATCATTTCAGTCTTAATCAAGAGAGGACAGAACTCTTGCTTCCCGAACCGCTATTAGACAGAGTAGCAGATACAGATACTGAGTCTGCTTCGGAAGCCATACATTTTGCGACCGGGTTTGCAGGTATATCTGATATCGAGGTAAGTCCGTATGATGGCTATATGTATGTGGTGTCCCTTGGACAGGGCAAGATATTCAAGATACTACCTACTGCGGATTTAGATATATCTTCGTCCGCGGGGACTATTCCTTCACTTCCACTTGCCTCTCCGGAGACCCCTTCTCCCCCTGTAGTGGATGTGCCGGTTGAAGATGAGCCGGTTGAAGAAAACAACGAAGATAACGATGATGAAGTTACAGGAGAAGAATCGGATGATGATGACGAAAGTGAAGATGAGGATGGCGACGGTAATTGATGACCCAAGTTTAGGTGATTCAAGTTTGGATATGGATCGGCAATAAAGATTGAGGAATACCGCAGGAAATGCGACGCCCATTGATCGCGGGTGAATCCTTAAGAGACTTTCTAACGATAGTGTTACCTTGTTCGAGTCCCTGTTCTACTATTCTTGACACTAATAACTGAATAGACACGAAACCGGAAATTAGAAAAATTTGAAGATAAAATGTACACGTCAAATAATATGCTCACGTTGCATCCAGAAAGCTTTACATTAGGTATTCCCTTCGGAAGGAACGCTTTAGGGTACCGACAACAACGTTGTGCATCTTTATTGTAAGCTTTGCATCGGGGAAACATATTAACGCCGCTTCCGAAATAGAGAAACCATTACAATTTGAACAGAGAGTGAATTCCGATTTCGATAAAACGGTTTCAAATAATCAATCTATTCTACTTCACAAGGCATTTGCTGAACTATGAGATATGTAGATTGGTTTAGAAAAATAATCATACACGGTATGAGTGAATTAATAGAAAATCTTGATGAAGCAACTTATAGCCAATCTGCATTCCATTGTGGTTTTGCATTCTCATCAAAAAAATAAAGAGCGAGCGTATGCTCAACTTTTTTTAGTTCAATTTTGATTTGCGTTTTAGTTACGGTATAACCCACATTTACCCATTTTTCGACAAGGGATTGTTGGCGCCTAGCTCACAACAGCTACTTACCAAATAACTGGTCACATAATTCCTTACCAGCATCTTGAACACATTGACTGTACATTTCGTCGAAAAGTTCACCTCCATAGGGTCTTTCCGGAGACAATGGTAATTCTGGCAGCTGTTCAAGAGGTACTTGCTCACGAAGTGTCTGTTCATTTTGGAGCTTGCCCAATTTCAATGGAACCATGATTTCCTGGTTATCTCTGATTACCTGAATTTGTACGTTGTCGCCAACACTTTTGGTGTCCAAGTAAAGCTGGATATCCTCGATTGTGTCAACATCCACCTCGTCCATCCCTGTAATAATGTCTCCCCCAAGTTTAAATTCACTACCGTTAATGGTGGCAACTTTGTATCCTCCTCTAATCCCAGCCAAATCGGCTGGCCCTCCTGAGATTATGTCTTCTACAAGGAAGCCTTTCTGTGATTGTGTCAAATTCATTCTTTCTGCCAATTCTGGTGTCATATTAACGCCGTTTATTCCCAAAGCAGGTCTCTGTTCTTCGGTTAGTCCTTGATCTTGTAGTAAATTGTCTTCAGCTTCCTGGCTCGGTCTCGCAGCAAGCACTAAATCGATATGTTGGGGCTTCCCATCCCTAATAACTAATAGTTCAATACTGTCACCAACTACCTTTCGCCCTTCCAAATAAGAGAGTAGGTCTTCCATCGCTCTCATACTTTGGTTATCTATCGCCACAATTACATCTCCTCCCAATCTGATGTCCTGTCCGTCCACAGTTGTAAGTACGTCTCCTCCCCGTAATCCCGCTTTGTCGGCAGGACTATCCGCTGTGATATCTACGACGAGAATTCCCTTAGTGTCATTCAGACCTGATGCATTTGAGACTTCAGGAGATAAAGTGATTCCTGAGATGCCCATATAGGGATGCTCATAGGAGCCGTTTTTCAATAGGGATGATACTACTTTTTGAACCATATTCGACGGGATTGCAAATCCCACTCCTGAATATAGTCCCGTATTTGAAAAAATTGCCGTGTTCATACCTACCAATTCTCCCTGCGTATTAAGTAACGGTCCACCTGAATTACCTGGATTTATTGCTGCGTCGGTTTGGATTACGTTTGATATTGAATAACCCGTGATGTCATTTGGCAAAACTCGCCCCATTTGGCTTACGACCCCCGAAGTCAAAGTTCCGCTAAGACCAAATGGATTACCAATTGCAATAACTTGTTCTCCTACCTGTAAGGATGATGAATTTGAAGCCTTTAGCGGCGGAATTTGCTTTTGAAAGCCATCATCAGTAATTTGTAACACTGCAATGTCTGAATAAGGATCTTTTCCAATTACTTTAGCCGGATAAGAATCGCCATCCACAAATCTAACTTCAACACTGTTAGGATCAGTTATCACGTGATAGTTGGTGATTATGTGTCCGTCCTGATCATACACAAACCCTGAACCTAATGCGATGTCATCTTGAGGGATTTGTTGCCCATTTCCTAATACAAGGGCGCTGCTAGTAGGATTTGTACTGGTTACCTGTACGACAGAACTTTCGGTCATGTTAAAGATCTCTGGTAATGTCGGTGTCTTAGGAGTTGTTATTGGTGTTGAGGATGAATTAGAACTGGAAAAATTCCCCGCGTTTTCATTTGACGCTTGGGCAATCGCTCCTGGTAATGCTATCCCACAAAAGAGAAACAGAATCGCTAACATGGCTATTACGAAAATTCTATCGCGCATGCCAGGGTAATCATTCATCCTAATATTTATATGTTGACATTTATGTCATAAGATCGGTTCCCAAACGCCGTTTATCCTATATGCTCTATTAGTGTTATTCCATATCTCAACGTGTAGACGAATAGGATGTTTGCATGGGATGATTTCTTTATAAGCATGAATTGAAACCGGTCCCTTAGCTTTCAACCTCATCTCTATACTAGGTGGTCATGAACTTATAACGAATCCTATCCAAGATCTTATCTCACTTACGAATCTATGGCAATTCAAATCCATTTAAATTGAACTTAGTCTGCATACTTATGAAAAAACAAGTATTTTCAATTTTTTGTTCACTATGATATAATAAACGAATAAAGTCACACATGTTTCACATAAGCGAGTGAATTGTTTCTAAATCTAGGAACTATCATGCATTGAGTACCCAGTATAGCAAGATCCGAAAATCTTCGATCTGAAGTATTTTTTTAGGTGAATCCATCGGCTATTCTACTAGTGACACACTTAGTTGTAGATTGCCATCGTCCTCACGGCACCAATACTCGATGCCGCAAACAGACTGATCGGAGCTAGAAGATACAATCTTTTTTTCGCCCATCTGGTAGCTGACCGGCCTGCTTGTTTTCGCAGTTATCATCGAGATTGGATTTTTAGCCCCTGCAGATGCTTATCCTGTTCAGATGGTCGGTAATTCTTTTCTATACCAACAATATATTGTCCAAAAAGCTGTACAATAATCACTGCGGGTTCATAATAAGGGGTCAGCTACACCTGAATCTAATCCGACATTCTATTGGTAATTCGCACATTTTCGCCGCCTTTTTCTTACTTCATCGAGGATATTGCGAATAGTTTCTTCTGAGACTTTAGCAATCCTACCAGTCGAGTTAATGCCCTTTCTTCTACAGTGTGGCTTAGTGACCATTAACGCTACACCCATAAGGATCACAATCACTTGTGTATTTGCAATTAAAGCATGTAAAGCCCATTGATAAATACCGTATCTGCCAATTAGAGGTTTACGAATCATCAAGAGAAGTACATATCACATTTTGTACTCCAAAAACCCGCAACGCAATTGGTGAATTTCTTTCAGAGAAATGTTGGGAGAGAAACCAACACTTGATACACCTAGGACAGAATTTGAAACGCAAATTGATGCGAGGGCCCCCGCTATACCAATAACCCAAAGAGGAACGTACGGTATGATCTCAAAACTGCGTCATAAGAGCGGAATAATATAAAAACAGGCTCTAGCCGGGAATATCAAGTCGGGCCAACCTAGGACTGAGGCAATGACTGAACATGGCTTAAGGAAGTACTTTTCTACCTCTCTAGAAACTGAAGGGGCTAGCCCGGTCTCTATGGAACTGCTCTTAGGGCTTGATTTGGGGTTAAAAAGTATATACTCAAAACCGACCGCAACTCAACTTGTAGAAGGCAATGGCTTACTACTAGGGCATCTTCATGGGATTAGCACTCTGACAATTAATGAGGACAATAGGTTAAGAAAGCAGGTGGCGGTACAGCTAGTTGAAAGCAATAAACAAGTTCAAGAACTCAAGGGGCAGATTGAAAGAATACAGAACGTGATACCTAATGACCAGGAACAAGTAAGAGCAATAGGAGCGTCACCATACTTTAAGAAGAAACTACAGGAAGGGAAGAGTAAGAATAAATTCCACCGAATGAATATATTGGGGAGTGAATTGTCACAAGGAATTTGTAGTGTGTGTCAAAGGGTAAGTGATCAGCAATGTGGAGAGTGTATGAAATACTTTTGCGAAGTCCATATTAAAGAACATGCGTCCGCACATAGATAGGACTAATAATTGTCATATCCTTTAAATCGCGTCTTCTACCGTAGTTTTTAAGTCCTTTTACTAAGTTAGAAGAATAGTTATAGGGTATGGCGTCGATTAAATATTTAGTCCCACGCTTCAGCAAACCTAACTTTATATGTTCAAAAAGGATTGAATGAGCTATGTCAGAAGGAAACACGTGTAGCGAATTTGGCTGCACTTTTATGGCAACAGAAGAATGTGCAGATTGCGGTCCAGACAAAAAATATTGTATAACCCACAAACTCAAGCATGGACATGTAAAAAGTTAAGCATTAGTAATCTTATATCGCATCCTCTATCGTAAACCTCAAGTCTTGTCACTAAATTTCTTTAATATTCGGGTATGATATTGACGTAGATAACCACTTTCTTTTTACCCATTGTAGAAAGCCTACCAATAAAATTGAACGGTGATTCACTCAATAATAAGTTGCTGCATACTTTGGCGGGAGATAATTTTTACCATACTAAATACAATGGGTCAGCAAGGAACTGCAATTACAAGAATATTCTCTGGCAATGACGGCATAAGATCAAAGTAAGGAGTATAGACGACTTCATCGAGCTAAACATTATTACATTTGACCAGAAAACTAGGTTATACCGCGTAACGGCCAAGGGCGAACACTTTATGCAGATCTGTGATGTATTAAGGCAACAGCTAGGCGAATAAGAATAGCCCTGGTAACATCGTATGACATTCTAATTAACTGCGATAATACTCTTACTACAGAAGGAGAGCGAAGTGCCTGCATCCGTAACGGTATCGTTCTAGACAGCGGGGGGTACCACTACCATTCGATATCGCTGCGCTCAAAATCCTTGAAGAACCCGCAGGCTGTAGCGGTATTGTAGAAAGGGGATTGATAGGAAACGTAAGCGACCTGCCGGGTATCATAAAAGTCTAACATAGAATATTGTTACTAATGAGCGTGAGTGTTTAAAATATCAGTTGTGATAAGGCTATAAACTGATATACTAATAAGTAGTCTACCCATATGAAAATCTTAACCATTATTAGTCTAACTCTTTCATGAAGGGCTAGTGTAAACTTATGGTTCTTTTATTATATGATAGGGGGACAATTGTAGTAAAGGGACTAATGCATATCCCATTTGCTACACTAGACCCTAGAACCAATTCTCTTAGAGCGCAAGCACTGAACTATTACGATATTATCAGATACCTGCGTGAAAGCAATTTGGAGTATATCGACCAAGTTCTAGAACTCATTCCGTCTCCCGATTTTGCGGTTAAGGACGTTTCGTTGAGAGATTATCAGCAAGAGGCATTGAATAGGTGGACAAGAGTTGGAATGAGAGGATGTATTGTACTTCCAACTGGTGGGGGCAAGACCATAATAGGAATCAAATCTATTGAAACTGTAAACTCTGCAACGTTGATAGTAGTACCTACTTTAGATTTAATGCATCAATGGACAGAAGTATTGTCAACCCACATAACGAATATATCCGTCGGAAATCTAGGTGGCGGATCCGATGAAATAGAGGCAATAACTGTTGCAACTTATGACTCTGCATACCTTAGAGCACCGAGTCTTGGCGACAAATTCTCATTTGTAATATTTGACGAAGTTCATCACCTGGCCGCACCAGGCTACAGGTCGATAGCTGAACAACTAGCGGCTCCATATCGGTTAGGTCTTACTGCTACGATTGAAAGAGAAGATAAGCTACATCTGGATTTTCCAAGATTAGTTGGCGGCGGCGTAGTCTTCGAGATCCACCCAAATGAACTTGCTAAGAGTAAACACCTTGCACCATACGAAATTAAGAGGATACACGTTGAAATGACCCCTAACGAACAAAGCGAATATCAGAAGAATTTTGGAGCATACCGACTCTGCCTTAAGAAACTGGGAATTAGGGCGAACTACCCTGGCTCGTTTAGAAGGTTGATCATGATGTCAACGAAAAATTCGCTCGCTCGGGATGCCTTGCTAGCCAGAAATAAGGCAATGGATATTGCTTTAAATAGTAAATCAAAGTTGGAGACATTGCGGAATATTCTCGTAGAGAATAGCGGTGTAAAGACTATAATCTTTACCCAGCACAATAGCTTGGTTTATTCAATTGCCGATAAGTTTTTTATACCTGCGATAACTCATAAAACAGACAAATTAGAAAGAAAGGATATATTATTAGGCTTCAAAGAAGGACGTTATTTGGCTATAGTTACATCGAAAGTATTAGACGAAGGAGTGGATGTCCCTGATGCGAAATTAGGTATCATAGTCAGTGGGACCGGTAGTGGGAGAGAATATATACAAAGACTAGGAAGGCTTTTGAGACCACAGCTTGATAGTACCAGAGGCACCGATCAAAAAGCCAAATTAGTCGAAATAGTATCATCAAATACTCGTGAAACAGGTACAAGCGAAAGAAGGAAAAAAGCTCTAATTAGAATAAATCAAAAAAGAAAAGAAGGACAGGAAGATTAAGATTATGAATAATTATGCTTATGGGAAGTTTTCCCGGGTAACGTTAGCTACCAAGTAGATGGGAGGGCTGACCTTAGTGATAAAGTCTTTAATAATTTGATTGGAGCTCTTAGCTTAATGACTGGTTCCTACCAGGAGAGCTTCAATTTATCCCTAGGTCCTCTATTGATTGTCGATCCCACGTGAAAAATTGGCCAAATATCTGCCCCTAAAGCAGCTCTAACAAATAGAAATCGCAAGGATAATACGTGTACTTTTCGACTAACTATTTTTTTGCATATATTTCTGAGTGTGATGTTAGTCAGAAAGACGTACACTCTATATCATTATCCTATGCTACGTGATTTAAGATAATCATATATCTAATGATGAGACAGCATCTACAGTAGAACGGATCAATTATGGTTAGCCGAAGACCAAGAATTACGACTTACTACTCTGCGTGTTTATCTTCTCGTTCGATGCCAGTTTGTACTACAGGGAGACAAATGATTGGAAAGATATTTAGTTAATTGTTAGCCTAGTAATGTGCAGGTTAAGAAATTTGGGTCGAATTTGGCCAAAGCTATTCAACACGAAATCAATAATACCGGCGGAATTTACTTCCAGGATGATATTCGTTAGCATAATCCTGCTTTTAAATACAATGATCGTTTGCACGATCAATTTAACTTATTTGGAAATTGGGCCGACGAGTCGAAATAACTACGCATTTGCAACTTTAGAGAGTGAAGCAAATTCAACGACATCTGCCACTTCTGCTAATCTGGATCCAGGTCCAGGGAGTTTAGAATATAACGCTCGGTACTTTTGTGGCACAATTGTTGGCGAGGTTGGCCCTCTTAGGCCAGGACGCTATAATTCAGACATAAATATTTTTAACAGGCAGCAGTATCCAGTCTCATTCCTCTGGAACGCGGTCCCCTCATCGACCCTTCAACCGAACAAGGAGACTGGTGGACCTTCCATTGATTCCGTCCCCTTTAGCGCCGACACAAGTTACAGATTGCATACCTTAGCGCCGGGGGCTTCAATTAGCATAAGCTGCAAGGATTTTGTTCCTTCTTTCCTTCTGTACTCCAACGCAACGGACGGTGTTGACAGATTCGTTGAAGGAGTTTCCACTATAAGGGTGGATCTCGATCCATCAATTCAGGCCGCAATATCGTCTTCTTCTACAGGGGTGGCCATATCTCAACCGTCAGGCGAAGGAACAAGCGAACCGAGTTCAAACATATTGAGTGTAGATGCTATCCACACCGTAAATGCCCTCGAGGTACCTAGCAGAGAGATAGTATTACAACTTATTGATTATACGATAAATAACCAGGATGCAGTAGGAAAATTGCCTGCAGAATTACTTTCCAAACCCCTCAGCATCACGGTACCTATAAGGACGAATGAGACTGTGAATCCTGATACACAAGTTAAAGCTGTTTTGGCAAGAGAATATGCATTAAATGCGACAGAAAGACAGGGCCTTGATATCACAATTAGAAATCTTAGTCTAGGAGTCGGTGCATTGGACGATAACCACGCTATTTCTCTACAGCGAATTAATGCGTATCAACCCACTTCCGCTCCCATTGGTAACTCTACGACACCCTGAGCTCGCATTACACAGAATACTACCACTAGTTATGGAATGTCTGACCCGGGTAAATTGAATACTGTGTTTTTCCAAATATTTCGCTTGATGACTCACAGTCGGGGGTTCCCCAACTAATGGATCAACGGCCAGACATAAATCAGATTGAACTTTATTATCACCGAAGGAGAAACTGCTTGTGATAGGTTATTTATGATACTAGTGACCAAGTGCTAATGAAGATCCAGTATCCACTTTCCGTTGTGTCGATATGGGATTAATTGGTTCATATCGACTCAGGAATCTGCCTCATTGTTTTTCATAATTTTAAAGTTATTCAAATCATTGGTGAATATCCGAGAGTACCTTCAATTGACAGCTTTAGCCAAGTCTATAGGTCTTATCTGGGATATTTAGAATACAGGGCACGTAATTCAAGTAGTCAGATGGGGCAACAAGAGGAACTTGAGATTAACAGACATACATAATCGGCTGTTTTCTCCGTGTTACTGAATTCAAATAATTCTGATTGCCGAACTTTTCGTTTTGAGAATAATGTAAAGGTTCATCCCATTAATGATTAACAATAGCCGCATTTATTTAAGGATCGGAGGATTGGAGTAAGAATAGCCTTGATGGGTAATCAACTTAGATGATCGAAGTTATATTTCTCGATGTTGTATGAGCAATGTTGAGTATGTCTGACAGTCATTATATTTCAGAAAAAAAGAAAGAAGCGCCTTTTCCAATCGAACTTCTGGTTGGCCAGGCTGTTACACAAGATATGACCCCGGTAGAAAAAATGATTCCTCTCGAGGGAAGTATTGAAGCATTGGCTGAAACATCAGGTACAGCGCAAAAACTTACCAATCCAGAAATTGATTTGACACAGGAAATGCATCGCCTCGGGAAAATGATGCGTAAGAAACAAACAAGCGCAAAGATAGGCCAATTATTAAAACAAGTAAAGAGAAATGAAGTTGAAATTCATGAAATGAGAAAGTCAATAGAATCCTTAAATCGTAGGGAAAGGATAGCAGTCAGATCCACCCAACTGTTAATGAAACAACTTCGATTGCAGCTTGTTCAATTGCGAAAGCAAGTGACGCAAATTCAGCTTGAGTTTCGTAGAATGAGAACAACCCCAGCATCAATGATAAGAATTAGAAAGGCGAACGTATCAGGTAGTAAAACCACTAGCAAATTGAGCTCTAGGGTAAGCGATTCAATTACTCATGCTAAAAGTAAAAGTCGAAAGAGGACGAGATTAAAAACATCGTTGAAATGATGAGCTTCAATCATCAGATACTTTAATTGCTTCAGCTGAATCAGACGCACGAATCTGTCGTTTTGGTGATTGAAGTACTCTTAATCTATCGAGGAAAAGTGGCAGAAATGAGATTCTCTTTAGTTACACTTTATGTATTATGGTGTGCTCAGGCTCGAAATAATAATAGCTTCAAAAGGCCGAAGTAGAGAAGGGTGTAATATTCAAACGGCAGGAAACTAGCCTGCCGCCGGTTCATGGTTATCTAGCCAGAACAATCGCAGTAACCGAGAATGTATTATACTTTATCCAATAAAAGAGTTGCAAATTTCAACAGCTCCCAATTAGGGAGCGATTTTTTTTACCACTGATGTCAATGCTGTGGACGAGACCTGCGAATTTGAAACCGGATTTCCTTTTCATATGAATCTTGATATCCTTTGGGATGAGGACTAGAGAATAGTAACAGATTGGTGGGTTCAATTTATCGAATGTCCGGAATGTAATAATAAACTAAAACTATTTCTCCCTTATCAGTAGTCTGAACGATTGAAAATCTCAATTTTAAATAGCTGAGCCAAGGGGGCTGCATACTCATAAACAATTTCATCGTTAATTATCTTCCTCGTTATACCTCTTATTTCAGTAATTTGTATCTGCTTCTTTATTCGCTGAAATCGCCACATCGATTGGCCTATGACAATTTTGAACCTCGTATTTTTAGATCGGAAATCCTCTTTTTCTAAGACCCAGTATTCGGATTCCTGAGTATGTTCGTCAACTTTTGGATTTGAATTCACAAAATGCGCCACCATTCTATCAGATGTGTAATCATATTCGATCAATAGTATCCTGTTATCTCCATTAAATTCAAGAAGTATCTTGTCGGCCAGGAAGCTTTCATCACCAGAGTACTGAACTTCAATCTTGGGGTTCGTTTGGGTCTCTTCATTTTGTGTCATTATCGAGTGGACACCTGTCATCTAAGGAAAGATTGACCTATTAAAAGGCTATTTAGGAATGGTGAGCGAGAACGGAGGTTGCCAATTCAATGAAGTAAAGTTGCAAATTTTCTTCATCCGAAGGGTTTTCTCAAGTTCAAGCTGAGTGATAGATGGATCTGAATGATAAAAATGCTCATTATTTAATCCGATTTGCTACCTTGAAGCTATTTGCCCTCGAATTTTAACGGATATCCTTAACTGAAAGTAATTGCAAGAGGCCACCATGGTACAAGACAATCAAATACCAATTAAGAACGAGCATGCAACTGATTCGAACAACACGAAGGCTAAACGAAAAGCCTTGAGGAATATAGTAGTTATGGGAGCGATAATATTTTCGACATGGTACCTCACAGCGTATACTCTCTCACCGATGATTCCTTCATGGGCCGTGACCTACATAGAAATTGCAATAATTTTGATTATTGGTTACTTCTTTGTCGAAATAGTGAGCAACCTGGCCTTCCAAATGACTTCTACTTATTTTGGAAACACAGCGCATTCCGTCAAAATCCTTATAAGAATCTCAAGCGCAATCGTAATCGCTGCAATTGTAATTTCATACCTGAGCAGCGACCCACTTGTAGCAGCTTCGATCACAACCGTTACAGGGTTAGTTATAGGATTTGCCTCGCAGTCTCTTATCGGAAACCTTATAGCAGGCTTGTATCTGGCCGGCACAAGGCCGTTCAAAGTCGGAGACAATATCACCGTATTTGGAAACACTGGCCTGATCTATGAAATAGGCCTTCTCTACAGTAGACTCTTATCAGACACAGGAGATATAATTATTGCATCAAATAATTCACTAGTATCGGCCACGGTCAAGGTTCATAAGAATGAAATTTGAATGGTATTTTTCAATATTATCTGGTGGGAGGGTCAATGTAGAAGTTTGAAAATATAGTTGATGTGTACTAATTAGTCGACCTAACTTTACCAATATGGGTTATTAAAGTAGCAAAAGGGTTTTAGTATTAATTAGTATTAATTGGGCGTTATCATCAGGAGCTGGTAAAAGGGCTTCAACGCAGGAAAGATTTCCACAGGACAACCAAATATTCTGTTTTCTCCTATATCTGTAATCTAATCCTACTACACTAGACTTACGCTCAGTTAACTTCAGATGGAAAGTTCCTGTATGCATAACATAATTATCAAGCATCAGAGAAACTCAAATAAGATGGAATGGACCCAAAATTTAAGATGAACGTGATGATCATCGTGATAACTTCCCCATCCACAGGAGTATTTCATTATATCTGTTGCGTCTGGATACAGATGGTATATGTGAGCCTAGTGGCATCCTAACACGGTAGATTTGAAATAGTATTATAAGGAGTGCGGCTGTTACAAATTTGGCCTCGATGCTTTCATTGATACTATTACTGTAGACCGAAGTGAGATAGTATTTGTGCCACACGGATACGTTCATCATATTGAAGCCATAGGTATCGAGGAAGCAAAGTTCGCATTTGCATTTAACTACGAAAGGTACGATGATCTAGGAATTATTGACTCCATGGCTCTATGCCCAATCGGAACCTTGAGGAGATGATTAACCGAAGTTCAAATATTTCAGCCATGAATCTTTAGCTGCAGCGTTGAAGAGAAAATGTTATCAGATTGCACTACTGCTCTGTAACCAGCATTAATATGTATTTCTATGTATTTCATCTCTTTAGGTTGTTGATGAATCGTATCAACTCATTCACAGGTATCTTTGCATCAAGAACAGCTTTTCTCATAAAGCCTCAAGCAAATTGACATTCTATCCCGTTTCTGCCTGAAAACCAGAGTGCTGAATAGAAGCGCAATTATTCTAGCTGAGTACGCAGTACTAGAGATTTTTCTGAATCTTTTGAATTTGATTAGTATTGATACGAATATTCTGGAAAGTATAAAGCATATAGACACATGCCTTAATATTAAGGATGAAGGGAAGGCGGTATTACTGCTGTCAGGATACTTTAACAGCACTGTAGTTCCATTCTTAATTCCTTCCCTTCATATTTTGCCGAAGTAAAATGCCATCTTTAATCGGATATGGCAATTTCCTAAATCAACTGCTGCTAATTGTTATAGCTCTCGGTTCCATTCAATAATATAAAAAAATAGTAAAGACTAAATGCACTCGTTATTAGGCTCAGTACAAAGAATGCATCCATATATATAATACAGATACTACAGATATTTTGATATCGGAATGGAACTAGTAGGCAAACGTAGTAGTATATCATCCATGATAGCGGCATCAGTATTGGTCACGCTAATCACATTGAGCACACTGACAATAGGTATAGCAACACCTGTGGCTGCACAACAACAAGGTGGAACTCCAGGAGCATCATCAT
>DASQUV010000054.1:0-7865 GCA_035641095.1 Nitrososphaeraceae archaeon | reverse complement strand
TCCATAATCGATTTGTGGCATGATGGCTTTCTTGTTTTGCTTCCACTGTTCATCAACTTTGACCATTTCAATAGCTTCTGCTATACCTTCGCAAGCAATGGCACATAACTGACATCCTGTGCATTTATCATGAAAAAGAATATGTCTTCCTCTATATCCAGCTATACCTACGCCACGCTTTGGATCAAACTGATACCCATCGCCTACAAATTTCAATTTCTCCTCTGGATATCTAAAGGTAAACCTCTTGATCAATAGATGTTTTGATCCTGATTCAATAGTCTTGATAAATCCACTAGCTGTACTACTCAACTTGTAGCAGTAATAGTATATATCACATTAAAGTATATAAGCAGTCCAACACGCAGGTCAGACCAAATCTTGTTTCGGACAGACAAGCTATATTCCTCTTGCAGCATATCAAAGCCAGAGAGCAAGTAAAATATACTTGCTACAAACGCGGCTATCTACTCAAATTAACACATGCCATTCTAGTTGGAAATCACTACCCCATTTAGAGATTTATTAGAAGCTAACATCTTAATAGCCTGGTAATTCAATTCTACAGGGTCACCAAATGCCTAAGAATCATCGTAGCAACGGAAGATTCGGAATATACGGAGGACGCTATATACCTGAAACATTGGTTCCTCCAATTGAGGAACTAGAAAGGGCGTATGCTAAATACAAAAGAGATCCTCTGTTTAAGAGTCAACTACGCTACTATCTTAATGAATATGCAGGAAGGCCGACACCGCTTTACTATGCAGAAAATCTGACTCATTACATAGGCGGTGCGAGGATCTACCTGAAAAGAGAAGACCTACTACACGGAGGCGCTCATAAGATTAACAATACCTTGGGCCAGGCCTTATTGGCAAAAAGGATGGGAAAAAAGAGGATTATAGCAGAAACAGGTGCGGGACAACATGGGGTTGCAACATCAATTGCGTGTGCAGCCCTCAGTCTGCACGCGGAGGTTTACATGGGTCTCAAAGACACTCAGAGGCAAAGCCAAAACGTATCTAGAATGCTGCTGCTTGGCACTAAAGTCCATGAAGTTAGCTCTGGAAGTCAAACCCTAAAAGATGCCATTAATGAAGCATTAAGGGATTGGATTTCGAATGTCGAAGATACCTACTATTTGATTGGATCTGTAGTAGGGCCTCATCCCTATCCAACAATAGTGCGGGACTTCCAGAGTGTGATAGGAAGCGAGATAAGGAAACAGGCAAGAGAAAAATTTGGACGACTTCCAGACGCTCTAGTCGCTTGCGTTGGAGGAGGCAGTAACGCTATCGGAAGCTTCTTCCCTCTCCTTAAGAACCGAGAGGTATTGCTCTACGGTGTTGAAGCCGGGGGAAAAGGCCTAAGCACGCCAAAGCACTCCGCTAGCCTAAATGCCGGAACCGTCGGGATTTTACATGGAATGAGAAGTTACCTTTTGCAAGACAAGTCTGGTCAGGTACTCGATACACATAGCATTTCAGCGGGCCTTGATTATCCTGGAGTAGGACCGGAACATGCATATCTTAAAGATACTCGGAGAGCAAAGTATGTAAGTTGTACGGACCGCGATGCCATCGACGCCTTTATGGCACTATGCAAATTTGAAGGGATAATCCCAGCTCTAGAATCATCTCATGCATTGGCTTATGCTATGAAGTTAGCTAAGACAATGGGACGAGGCGAGAATATCGTTGTTACTCTATCTGGCCGAGGTGACAAAGATATCAATATTCTTGGAAGGCAATGAAATTTCATAACATTGAATGAAATTAAAATGATTGCATTCAAAAAGACGGACGATCGCATTAGCAAGAAGTTTAGTGACTTAAGACAAAGGAAGGAGGCAGCTTTGATCTGCTATATTGTAGCAGGCTTCCCGGACTTAAAAACAAATGCATCTGTTATAGACACATTGGTTAATGCTGGAGCAGACATGATTGAAATAGGAATTCCTTTTTCCGATCCTATAGCTGATGGTCCTATTATTCAGCAAGCCTCATACCATGCCCTAACTCATGGAATTAGGCCACAACAATGTGTTGATTTGACCAGGGCTATCAGGAAGAGATTTCCTGACTTGCCACTCATTTTTATGACTTATAGCAATATCTTATATCGTGCAGGATTTGAATACTTTATGTCTAAGGCCAAAGACTCAGGGATTGATGGGTTTATCTTGCCTGATATGTCAATAGAGGAATCAGGGGAATACAAGAGAATCTCTCATGAGCTTGGGTTAGCTTCGATTTTCCTAGTTTCTCCAAATACAGAAGAAAACCGAGTACGTAGAATTATGAATGCTTCTACAGGCTTCATATACGCCGTCTCAGTTTACGGTGTGACCGGTGTCAGAAATACGCTTTATGATCGTACCATAAAAAGGATTGTCCAACTTCGGAAAAATTCAAATCCTTATCTTCCGGTCGCCGTAGGCTTTGGAGTACAAACACCAGGTCATGTTTCCATGATGGTTGCAGCTGGCGCCGACGCGATAATTATGGGGAGCGCCCTCGTCAATATTATAAAATCATCCGACAAGAATCCTAACATGTTTAATGACCTATATGATTTTGTTCGACATATGAAGAATGCCTGTCGTCAACAGTAATATTCTCAAAAACCATTGGCACTCGATAAGCCGAAGAAAGCTTGAGCAATACTTCAAGTGGTCAAACTAAAATGAATGAGCAAGACCTCCAGAGACTCTTCATTGAATCACTCTTCTCAGGTAAAATCCAAGGAATAGGTGAAATACTCGACGTCCCATCACCTCTAAAAACAGAAAGAATAGTGAGGATAAAGAAAGAAGCTTATTTCAGATATTTTGATCTTGTTATAGGTGTGATCAGCTTGCAAAGAAATTCGCCTACGAGGATAAAGGCTGAATCAATTGACATGTATGATAGACACCAGAATCTAATTATGCGTACCTCAGAATTACTTGCCTTTGCTAAGGAAGAGAATTGCCGAGTTGATTTGGTTGATCTCATTCCTGTAGAATTCAAATCAGACAATGATTCCTTTGATGAAAGACTCCCCAGGCAAGTCATCAATGCAATATTGGCTTTCGGAAGATCGGTTGTAGTTTTTGATAAGAGACATACATCAAGAATTCAAAAATTCGGATTATTCAGATTATTGCCTGCCTCCATAATCGGATATTCGATGGACAATAAGTTTAAGGTGATTTCGTCGAACAAACATACCTTTGGGGCTTCTTTAGTCAGGCCTCAAAAATCCGTCTTTGCGAAAATACTTAGGGATAACGGTTTAATGGATGATTTTACAGCCATCTATTCACACATACATGTGACCCAGAGGATCTATCAAAAAATGCTCTTCAACCAAATATTTGAAGAAAGGATCGGCCTCCTACAAGAGGAGATAGATTTTCTATCTGAGCTCAAAAAGAATCCAAATTTTCGTGAAAAGGAGCAGATTAAAAAAATTATAAGTGAAAGCATCAATCGAAAAATTACCGATTATGTATAAAAGCTCCGTTATGCTACTGTCTGTTGTTATGGTAAATGACTTGGGTCATATCCCCCATAAAATGGGAAAGTACATCCAATGAATTACGAAGTGATGACAAAAGATGATATATAGGTTAATTATGGCGTCACAATTCCAGAAGAATCTGTAGCAAACAAGATATTATTTATGGTAACTTGAAACTTGTGCCCGTTTCTTTCAACTATAACTTCTATATCGTCAAGGGAATCAGATATCTCTGAATCCTCAATTCGAGCAATCACTACATGAATTGATTCATGGGCAATTAACGAATCCATGTAAGGTTCCATCTCTTCGAAATCGCTTGAGCCTCTCCTAGCCGTTTCCTGAGATGTGATAATTACCATAGTGGTTTCCTCATAAGTGAAGTATGCTGGGGAATTATCGATAGCGCACGCGAGGGCGAAATCATTTATTGGCAATATTCATTAGAGTTTGCGATCAATTGCTATATATAACAAACAGGTCTCACGATGTTTTGAGATATAGTATGAAAGAATGCTACTCATCAACAAATCAGGTTGTTTCAGATAACGAAATACTCAGCCTCCGGATGGTGGACTACAATTGCCGCAGTTGATTGGTCAGGAATTATCTGTCCAGCTTCAGTAAGGGATATGTCAGATTTAGACGGATCCAGTAGTTTCCAGACTAGGTGATGCTGAGCAACATCTGGACAGCTTGGATAACCCCAACTATACCTCAATCCCCTCGGCGGAACAATATTCAAGTCCATTCTGATTCTATGATTGACCCATTCTGCCAACGCTTCAGCTGTTTCGACGGCCAGACCGTGCAGGTAGTAAGCGTCAGTGTATCTATTTTCCTGGTTCCATTGCTCAATAACCGAGCTAGCTCTCTTACCTACTGTAACCACTTGAAATGCTACAATGTCGTCTTTACCAAAGTAATCTGTAATGCTCAAGTGTTTCTCCGACGATGATCTCGGAAAATCAAAACTTACCTCTCCAGCACCATTGGGAATCTCCACCTGAAGCACATTATCATTATTATTATTATTATTGTGACATTTGAAATATCCATAAACCACGCTACAGGTAAAGAGTTTCTGCTTCACAACCCTATTTTGCCATTCTGTTAACAGTGATTCCGGATCTGACTCTGACTTGTTGATTGCTTTACCCCGAATGCCCCACGACAATACAAACAGAGATTTCTTATTTAGAAACTTCCATACTTCGTAAAGATCGATATCCTTCTGAGTGATTCTGATAATCTTATTTATGTGAGGGGGTTTAGGTGGAATGATAGGGACTACCTTGCTGTGGGGAAATACCTCTACCTTTTTAGTATATGAAATATTGTCCTTCCATTTACTCAATTTGTGCTTCCAATCAGATAAGAATGATTCTCTTCGATCTGAAGCTAAGCTATTCATTACTTTTAATCCATCGAAGGCTGTCTTACAATAGAAAACACCGGGATCATAAATTCCTCCGTCCTTTGCTATTCGATTTATGTAATTGCTATTTATGGCAGCTCCTCCACAGAGGATAGGAAGTTTGATGTCATTCGTTCTTGCATACTCAACAAAATATTGCATCTGCTTTGAAGTTGAAACTAATAATGCAGACAATCCCACTGCATCGGGTTTCACCTCCTTTATTTTGTCCACGATAGTCTGAAGTGCGACTTGTTTACCAAGGTCATAAACGGTATACCCATTATTGGTCACGATGGTCTTTACCAGATTTTTGCCGATATCATGAACATCGCCATACACGGTACAGAGGACTAATTTTCCCTTAGTAACCCCTTCCTGCTTGATCAGATACTTCTCCAACTCTGCAACTGCTGCTTTCATACATTCTGCAGATTTGAGAACAAAAGGCAGGATTATTTCACCCGCACCAAATTTATCACCCACCTCTTTCATGGCAGGTAGTAAGACTTCATTCAGAGTTCTGACAGCTGATTCGTGTGCAATCTTACTAGAACAGTGTAGGATCCTATGAGAAACGCCTGATTCATCAATCTTATCTTCCAACACTGCCTCATTCTTGTCACATCTGTCGGCGATAGCAGCAACGACGTCATTTTCAATTCCATCTTTAAGTCTATTTACAATGCGAAAATAGCACCTCTGGCTGGCGTCCCATGATGGATCTACTTCTAATCTGCTGGTGGATCTGCTATCCTTATCTGTATTCGATGATAGTTCGAAATAGGAAATAAATTCGCTAAGCGAATTATTATTTCGATTAAATATCAGATCTTCGGCAAGTTTTTTCTCGTGCGAACTAATAGAAGCATAAGGTATTACATCCCTCGCGTTAACTATGACGGTGTCCAAACCGTATTGCAATGCATGGTAAAGAAAGACGGAATTAAGGACCTTCCTGGCATTATGGGCTAAACCAAAGCTCACATTGCTAAGGCCTAATGTTGTAAAGCTATTTGGAAATCTCTTCTTAACCAGTCGTATTCCATCCAGTGTTTCATTTGCTGAATTTACAAATTCGCTCTCTCCAGTAGCTAAAGTGAAAGTTAATACATCAAAAAGATACTGCCAGGGTTTTAAATTATATTTCTTGCCAGTATTAAATAGGAGCTCAGCAGTCTTAACTTTTTCTTCTGAAGTCTTTGCCATTCCTTGAGGACCGATACACATAGCAATTGCTGGGACACCAAATCTCCTCATAAGAGGAGCTAGTGTATGAAATCGACTTCCATCCCCTTCCAGATTTATGGAGTTTATTATGGGTTTTCCAGGTATTTGTCTTAGCGCGGATTCAACAACAAGCGGATCAGTAGAGTCTATGACTAAGGGAGCATCAATTTCGATGCTAAGCTTCTTCACTAATTTTGTCATGAATTCCATTTCGTCTGAGCGTTCAGTTGTAGCTACACACACATCTAGGCAATGAGCTCCGTCTTCAACCTGGGTCCTAGCCAACTTGAGGAGCCCATCAAAGTCATTACTCAAAACCAGCTCCTTGGCTTTCTTTGATCCTTGGGTGTTGAGTCTTTCACCTATAATTAAAGGGGGTGGATTCTGCGCAATGTCTACGGCCTTCAATGCTGAACTAACTCGCGGTATTATTGACATTTCCTAAATCCCTCAATCAAGGTTAATTTTCATAAACAAAGAATCTGAATATATCTAGTGTATCATATACATTTAGTCATTAGGAGAAGTAAATCCTTGGTCTTCTAACATTTCTCTTAGATTGTTGATATGTAACGGGGTCGTGCCGCAGCAGCCGCCAATAATCCTAATTCTGCTATATTGTTTGATGAATTCCTGCATTTTCAGTGCCATGTCTTCAGGAGTCATCTTGTACACTGCCTTTCCGCCGATATTCTGTGGCATACCTGCATTAGGAACTACGAGGATAGGCAGACCATGTTGTTCATCCAACCACCTTATGCTTGGAAGCATTTCATCGGGTCCAGTGGAACAGTTGAGACCGAAAATGTCTATGCCCATGTCACAAACTGTCGTATATGCTGCTTGAACGTCGGTTCCTAAAAGCATTTTCCCGTATTTATCAAGAGTAACGTTCCCAATTAGAGGAACTTTTCTACCGACCTTCTGCATTGCTAAATGACAGGCTTCAATTGCCAACTTGACCTCAAGTATATCTTGGCTAGTCTCTATCAGAAGAGAATCAACCCCTCCCAAGAGCAATCCTTCGAATTGCGGCAAGAACCCATCAATAATTTGTTGTGGAGAGAGCTTTCCTAGGTCCTGATCCTCTGAACTTGGTAAAAAACCAGTAGGCCCCACGGAACCGATGACATAGCGGTATCGGTCCTTAAATTCATTACATACACCCCTTGCCAATTCTGCAGCACCCCGGTTTATCTCCACTGTTTTAAGCCCATAGCCATATTCTTTAAGCTTGAACAGATTAGAACCAAACGAATTTGTTTCAATACAGTCTGCTCCTGCCATAAGGTAATCGCGGTGAATTTTTTTTATCCATTCGGGTTTGGTCAAATTAAGTCCATCATTAAATCCGTCGTTGCCTCCAGGGAAATCTTGCGGTTGCGGATTAAGTTTTTGAATCTCAGTACCCATCCCGCCATCAAAGAGAATGATATGCTCTCGAATAGCTTCAGTGAGTGATAAAGGCATGATATATCCAAAATATGACCTTTTAAAAATTAATACTTTTGCATTAGATAATTTGAAACTATTTGGAATTGTTCTATATTAAACCCGTAATATGGGCATCGAATAATACGGACAAAGTCGGAGTTAGTTCATATTTGGTGCTAGCAACAACATCACTTACATTATCGGGCTCATAGTTCAGCTTGGATAGAATGGCTGCCTGCGGAGCAGTTGGTCGAGGGTTCGAATCCCTCTGGGCCCA
>DASQUV010000053.1:0-5930 GCA_035641095.1 Nitrososphaeraceae archaeon | reverse complement strand
ATAGAGATCTCGAAATGGAATACAATAAAGAAAAAATAAAAGAAAAAGTCGATTAAATTTTTAATAGCAATAGTAATTCCTATTCGTAGTAAAATCTATTGTATAGATCAAATTTCTTTTTCTTTTATGCACAAGCTTGTTTTATCAATGGCTCAAGCGCTAATTTTGAAGATATGATGAGATCCTAACAACGATAAGGCAGCAGGTAGCCTTCTTTGAATATGATATTGAAGCGTTTTAGTAATTCACTAAGATTGACCCGTGATGATAAGACAGTATCATATTAGGCAACATCAGCAAAAGGTCAATGTAAAAATGTTTCATGAAAGGAGTTCAATAAAATTTCGCAAGAGGACCTTTCCTTTAAATCATGATATGTTGATATTCAGTGTTCAGTCTCTTTCTCTATGGGACGTACATCCTTGTTGATTGTCAGAACTATCGTATTATCGGTAATGTCAAACTGCGTTTTTGTTTCAAATGCGTTCTCCAACAAACGTCTGTAAATCTCCTTGAAAAGATAAGAGTACTTTGGTCCCATATTATGCTCAATTATGATTTTTTGAGTAGCTTCATTTTCCTCAGTCCTGTAGGGAATATCTGAAATTCTCGACCAGTTTTCCAAAATACTTAGGAAAGATGATATTGTGAATTCTCCCCGTAATAATAAACCAATATCGACAAAATCCTTATTTGCACTTGCTTCTGCTAAATCGGCTAATTGTTGTTCTGTAAACCTTTCAAGAACTCTTGAAATGAACGGTTTTGGTACATAGTATAGTTTAGCTTGAGCGGCATAGAGATGCCAATCAAGGTGTTCATTGATGATTTGGTTTACAAGTGTATTCACGCTAATCTGCCTTGTCTCGGCTTCTTTGTTGAGTTGCTCTAAATTATCTGAGGGAAGCCTGAAGGTTATACCTTCTGTAGCAGATTTTCGTCGTTTGAGAGTTGTCTTCATAATCGCTACGTCTCCATTTCATGGCAATACATTGTATGTATTTAATTACAGACGAGTTATTTAACGTATGTGATTCATTAAATTACACAAAACACCGACGTTTTTTATAAAAGATGAGCAAAGTCCATTTAATGAACAAGCAATTTGTACATCAACGAAAATATATTCTATATGAGTATCCTACTAACTCAGTTCAACGAATAGAACAGGAAGGCGCTCTGGAAGCAACTACCAGTTCTCGTAAATGTCCTACATGTAGCCAAATTAACGCGACAATTTTCGATGGAATATCTGGCGAGATACTCTGTACGTCCTGCGGCACGGTTATTGTGGATAGGCAGGAAACGCCAGTAGGGAATATTATCGCGAAGAATAGATCAGGAATGCCATCGTCACTTGCTTTCCCTGACAAGGGTCTGTCGACCATTATAACTTACTCAAATACCGATGCTAACGGCACCGTCCTAAATCAAGAACAGATTACAACGAGCAATAAGATTAGATATTTGGACAAAATTTGGGGTAGTAATAAGAATCATTTGAGAAACTTTAAGAATGCATTCGCAATTATGGCGACAGTAAGCGACAAGCTGGCGCTGACCGGTTCCGTAATAGAAAGAGCTGCATATTATTATCGTAAAGCGTTTGATAGCAACCTGATCAAAGGCAGAGCAATAAAGGAAATGGTTGTAGCAAGTCTCTATGCTGCATGTAAAGAAATGAGCGTTCCAAGAACATTGCATGAGATATCTTACGCGGCAAATGCGGAACCCACTTTTTTCAGGTAGATGTTACCGAATAATGTCTAGGAAATTGAAGATTAATCCTGCTATAGTCTATGCAACATCATATATTTCCAAAATAGCAAGCAATGCAAACATTGATCAACAGACCTATAGGGAAGCAGTAAATATGTTGAGTATAGCGAAAAAGAATCCGATTTGTCATGGCAAAGAACCTAAGGCAGTAGCTGCGGCTATGTTGTACGCTTGTTGTTTAAAAAAGAAAGAGGCATACATAAGCCAATCAAAAATAGCAGCAGCTGGAAACATAAGTGTAGTGGCACTAAGAAAGAGACTTGCAGGTATTCTAAAACTATTCCCAGATGTAAATCACACGAAAAGTCGTAACAGAATGAACTAGAAGGTCTCATCCCATACTCAAATAAACTTTATACACCGTCAGTACTCCTGGGTAAGAGGGGTAATAATTCAAACCAAGTTTAATGTTTTTGTTCAATATAGTTAAAGTTCAACATAGATCAACCTACCCACTTTCTTAAAGCCCTTCAAAAAATAAGCCTACGAATCTCTAGTTCAAACCACTGACTTTTTATATCGAACTATTCTAATCCGTACTAGTGGAAAGACATTGAATGACTGATAACGGTGGCGACCTTTGGATAATTGTGGACAAACAGTTAAAAAATTCCGAAATCTTTCGTGAAAGTACTCACCTTCACAGATGTGAGAAGTGCGGGCTTATCTATTCTCATTCTCATCTTAACGCAAACGGAAAGCTCTGTTTAATTAGATCGGACAAGGGTAAATGCCCTAAATGCACTTGATAATGACTGGCCAGAGACTACTCACCTCTTCTCTTTTCGCGATTTGCTCCCCATATCTTGTACCCTTCCAAAATTAAATTCACTATCTGGTGGAAGGCCATATTATGATCCATTTGACCTCTGGCCACAAAATACAATTTATAGATAATTTTAGTTGGTTCAGCTACTGGGCTTCTTTCACGAGTGATATTTTAACAATCTCCATTTAGGGATTTCAAGCTTTATTACAACTGTATTTTCTGTGATATTGCAAGAGGATTTTAATTCAAACGCAACTTCTAAAAGATACCTTGAGATCTCTTTAAAAAGATAGGAATACTTTAAACCCATATTGTGTTCGAAAACAATTTTATACTATTGCCGTTGATTTCAACTCTCTATGGCATTTGTATTATTCTTAGCCAAGTCTCTGCAAAATTTGAAATGGAAACAACTGAGAACCCTCCTTTTAAAAACAGCCTAATATCCACAAGATCCTTCTTTGCTGTTTCGCGAGCAAGCTCATTTAGTTCACCTTTTTTTTGAGTCCACTGAGTGATCTTACCAGAAACGATTTTGGCAAGTAATACAACTTAGCATGTGCAGCAGTACTGTGCCAATCCAAGTACAATTTAATTATCTAGTTGACAAATAGGTTAGAAGAGATATTACTAGTTTCAGACAATTTGCGTATTTGGCTAATTTTTCACTGGTTAGCCTAAAGGTCACAACTCTTGTAGATTTTTTTGGATTTTAATACTAATATCCTGCCAATGTACTTTACCAATTCTGGATATAACTAATAGTGAAGTTAGTAACTAGAAATGAATTAAATTGTGAATCGTTTGCTTTTATGAAATTTTGCTAACTTGGTTAAGACTGTTGTAATAATGATTTTGTAATTCTTGCTTAAGTTAATCTCTGTCTCCATTGCCTTGAGATATTTGTCAACTGTCGTTGCGCTGATTCGTCTTTAGTCTACGACTTGCACGCTGGATATTTTACTAATCATACTAATAAAATATTGAATCACAATACATAATGTCTAAATAATATTTTGCTCTCTAAGAAGTTGAGAACAGATGGCATGGGTACAAACATTTGTCAAGAGTGGACTCGTCCACAATAACTATAATCAATTGGAATTTATGATTGCCTCGTCAAATTCAAATAAGTCGCTGAATTTTTATTGTAGGTGTAGCTGACCAATGAGTGAATATGAGAATTTAAGGACTGCCGACATAGTTGCTGAGGCGTTAATCGATTGGAATGTCGATACGATCTTTGGTTTACCGGGTGATGGAATTAATGGCTTTATGGAATCCCTTAGGCAGCGACAAAGCAAGATAAGGTTCATCCTGGTACGACACGAGGAATCGGCAGCTTTCATGGCTTGTGCATTTGCAAAGTACACGAGAAGACTTGGTGTGTGCGTCGCTACATCTGGTCCGGGCGCTATTCATCTAATGAATGGGTTGTATGACGCCAAAGCCGACAGCACACCGGTACTCGCTATAACTGGGAGTACGTACTCCGATCTGATGGGATCAGGATACCAGCAAGATGTAAACTTATTGCAACTTTTTTCTGACGTAGCAGTTTACAACAACATGATAAATTCTCCAGAACACGCCGAAATGGCAGTAGACATAGCATGTAGAACTGCACTTGGGCGTAGAGGAGTAAGCCATTTGACAATTCCGATCGATGTTCAGGAGCAAAAGCTCAAAAACCGATACTCCAGACATAAAGTTCCCGGCCATACATCCGATGTCGTTACATCAGCTATAACGCCGAATCAGGCTTTAATAGACAAGGCTGCAGTGATCCTAAACGCCGGGAACAAGGTTGTAGTTCTAGTTGGTCAGGGGGCACTAGGAGCTACAGATCAAGTGACCTCAGTTTGTGAACGGTTAGCAGCGCCCGTTGTCAAAGCACTTTTGGGTAAAGCAGTGATTCCTGACGATCACCCATGCAGTCTAGGAGGGATTGGTCTCCTGGGAACCGGGCCGGCAAGTGATGCGATGAATGAAGCAGATACTTTACTGATGATCGGAACATCATTTCCCTACATTGATTATCTTCCGAAACCAGGACAAGCAAGAGGCATTCAAATTGATATTTTACCTGAAAAAATTGGAGCGAAGTATCCAGTGGAGGTAGGATTGGTGGGTGATTCTAGACTTACGTTAGCCGCTCTCCTCCCGCTATTACACAGAAAAAATGGATCTGAATTTCTTGAATCAAAACAGCGGGCCATGGAAAAATGGAGAAGCCTGCTAAAGGAACAGGGTTCTCGAAAAGATAGTCCAATTAAGCCTCAGTTTGTCGCCACAGTCTTATCGAATGAATTAGAGGATAATGCAATAATTTCAGTAGATAGCGGGACTATTACTAGTTGGGCGGCTCGCTATATCAATATTAAAAGAGGAATGCTCTTTTCGCTGTCTGGTACTTTGGCAAGTATGGGGTGCGGTCTACCATACGCCATCGCGGCCCAGATCGCTTACCCGAATAGACAATCTGTTGCTTTTGTAGGAGATGGTGGTTTCACGATGTTAATGGGAGAATTTGCCACAGCAGTTCAATACAACCTTCCGATCAAAGTGATAATAATCAAGAATAACGTTTTGGGAATGATCCGTTGGGAACAAATGGCCTTTCTAGGAAACCCTGAGTTTGGTGTAGAATTTACCCCTATTGATTATGCAAAATTTGCTGATGCATGTGGTGGAAAGGGTTATACTTTAAGGGAGCCTGACCAAGTCAAACCAGTCCTGAATGAGGCGATGAACGATAATAAGCCGACGATAGTAGAGGTATATGTAGATCCGTTCGATCCTCCAATGCCACCGCAAGTCGAATTGGAGTTTGTCAGAAAAATGGCTGAATCGTTTGCGAAAGGGCAGCCGTATTCAAAGAGAATTGGTTTAACTTTATATAGAAACCAGATCCATGAAAGATTACGAGACCTTCACCACCATGACGATTAGAAAGTGTAACACCAAAAATAACCAAGTCTGATACATGAGATCAGGTATTCCTATTAAGGTGATCTTTTAATCTATGATATCATTACTGTATTATTGTAGTAGACTTATGATCCATTTAATGTAGCATACACACTCGAACAAGATATTGTCTTCAAATCAGACAATCCATAACAAGAATTCTTCATACGGGGGCCTCATTGTCTCAACTTTCAGACGCGAGCTCTGAGATTTAGTAATAATATTTCTTCGTTTTGACCATCCAGTATCGTAGTCCTAGTTATAATGCTACTTCTCTATTTATAGAGATCAGTTCATTCATTCTACTATGTATCTCTAGATAACGTTTTCCTTTTTCTGTAGTACGATATGTGTGAGCTCCAACTTCATATTCCAATAGCTCACTTTCCCCCAGATCGGTTAAATATTCTTC
>DASQUV010000052.1:0-19415 GCA_035641095.1 Nitrososphaeraceae archaeon | reverse complement strand
TTCAAAATTCTAGATAGTGGTCTTTATTATTAATCTTAGTTTCTATTCTAATTGGTATTACACACCACGTTCTAAAATAATTCTTCTTGGAGCGTCTCCGGAGAGAATTCTCGTAAGTGCATCATAAATCTCAGTACATGACATTGGACGACCATTATATTTAGTAATAAGATAATCCATCCTGATGCTCAAATTTTCATTAATCAAGGAAGCGAGCTGTGATGAATAGTTCATTTCGATGTCAACGAGCGGTTTGTATCCATCTATCAAGGCTTTGACCCTTTCGGATGGAAATGGGTGCAATAAACGTAACTGGACAAATCTAATCAACTTTTCTTCTTCTATCAACTTGTCCATAGCATCTAAAATAGCTCCCTTTGTGGAACCCCAACTTATCACAGTCAAGGCATTTGGATCTTGAATCCCGTACAGTTTGACTTTGTCATTATCACCTATTTCATCAAGCACTATCTTCAGTTTGCCCATACGCTTGTTCATCATTGTTGTTCTAATGTATGGGTCTTCAGATATGTGACCTTCTTCATCGTGCTCGTCTCCTGTATTCCAGAATATTCCATTCTCCGTTCCAACTGGTACTCGTGGAGATATTGAATCTATCGTATCATAACTGCTGTTATTTTTAGTCAATCTAAACCTTCGATATTGTCTTGTCCCACTAGAGTCAAGAGATATATTTTCTAAAAATGAACCTCTATCGATATGTACTCTATTCTGGTCGAAAATTCTGCAAGTTGTAACACTGTTTGCTATTGCCTTATCTAACATGTGTATTACTGGCATCTGGAACTTTTCTGCAAAGTTAAAGATTTTAATAGAATCATAATAGCTCTCTTCTATATCTCCTGAAGCAAACACAACTCGGGGAAACTCTCCATGTCCTGCTCTTATTGCAAAAAGAAGATCTCCCTGTTCATGTCTGGTAGGCAATCCAGTCGCTGGTCCGGCTCTTTGATATAATGAAACTACGAGTGGAACCTCGTTCATCCCAGCCCAACCCAGGGCCTCGGCCATAAGAGAAAAACCCGGACCTGATGTAGCAGTTGCCGAACGTGTACCGGTAAGTGCCCCACCTATTGCCATCGTTATGGCGGCTATTTCGTCTTCTGTCTGTAGTACCAAAATTGAACCTTCTTTCCCATCTAATAGAGGAATTCTTTCATTGGCCTCTAGAAATTCACTGTCATCGGCTGCAGGGGTTATGGGATAATATGTTTGAAATTTACAACCAGCAGTAAGCTTCCCCAACGCCGAAGACTGGTTTCCTTGAACTAGTATCATATCAGAAATAGGATCTCTGGCTGTCAAGCTAAAACCAAGTACGCTTGAATCAAGACTATTTTTGGCGTATTCGTAAGCAAATTCAGCTGCGGAGACATTTATTTCGGCAATCTTTGGCTTAGACCTAAAAACGAATCTGATCGCATTTCTAAGCGCTTCAAATTCGAAACCTAGTAGTGCAATAGAAATGGACAAAGACAACACGTTAATCATTCTCGATAACCTACTAAGAGATTGATCCTTGACTTTAGTCGAAAACTCTTCAAGTAGTTGGAAATATGGAATTCGAAATAGCCTTGCTCCGTTTTCAGAAGCATAATCCAGAACCCCCTGGACTGTCAATGACTTTCCATTCTTCTCCAACAGGTTAACTAACCTAACCCTAAAGGCATCATCTAGCGTTGGTACTTCTCCGATATTTTTAGCCGCTAGTTCTGAATCATATAAGATTCCTCCATCCTTGGTCACTGCTTCAGCGTGTCTAAGAAGAGTTTCTGCGTCAAATGAAACAAGTATATTAATCTCGTCCAAATGTGACCGAATCTCTTTCTCCGAGACTCTCACAGTAAAGTAACTGTGTTCTCCTTTTATATTAGAATAATACTCTCTATTTCCGAATACATGTAATCCTCCTTCAGCGCATGCACGAGAAAAGATATTCGCAGCTGAATCTACGCCACTACCTTGTGCCCCTCCAATCAGCCAGTTAAGAGAATTATTAATCTTAGGAGGAAGATGCATTACAGGGTACATTTTCACTAACTAGCTTTTATTATTTTACGATTTCAATCGCATTCTTAACAGATGTACGTCGTATCCTAGTTATCCTTAATTTTTAACAGACAAAAACTGCATACAAACTTGCAGGTTCAGGTCATCAATTCGTGATTATACAGGTCAAATAATAATTTAAAGGATCTGACAGAAAGAGGACGCATTATTCCTGAAGAATTTGTCAAGAAGTCATTTGAACTTCTTAATAAAGAATCTAAAGATCCTATACTACGACAATTTGATATCGCTCAGATAGACTTCATAAAAGAATCGGATAATGACAAAAACAGCAATCAAGAAGCAGTAGTAAACTATCATGAATGGCGTCTGCTCACAGTTGAATCAAATTGACACTAAATAATAGTCCCTCTTTGAGGGCTAATAACAAGAGGAGGGTAAAGAAGTTCTTGCCGCTAATGACTTCGTTCATGATTCTGGCAAACATCATTTTCATAGGCGCTTCAGTAATGCCAAGGTGGATTAGGGCACTTAGGGATTCAGTACTCCAAAGTATCGGGATTTGAAACCATAGCGATTACGCATTCAAAAGACAAGGAAGAGTTAGCTATGAAGCTCGGAGCAAGTCAAGTCGTGACCAACGGAGAAGAGCTCAAATCATCAGGTGGTGCAGATGTAATACTTGTTACCAGCAATTCCTACAAGCCAGCAATTGATGCACTAAAGGGTCTGCGTCCTCAAGGACGTATGGTTATAATGGGCTTTTCAAATGAGCCGTTGAATATGCCGGCATTCCAACTTTTCCTTTACTGACAGCAGATCATAGGTTCACAAGTGACTTACTTGGTTAGCGATTAGTCAACAAAGCCTTATAGATTAATCTTGTGATCTATGATGACTCTTTATCGAAACTGAATGTAGAGTTATTTTAGCAACGGTTATCTATTATCGATTCCGACCCTCTATCATAGACAACTGAAAATTGTTGGCAATAAGCGCATATGTGTCACTAGGAATTCTAGTATTGGTCTATGTACTAATCATACAAAGAAGACAGTTTGGCAATATTCCCATATGGACATCGATGATGGTTGGGGCACTATTGATGGTGCTTTTGCAGGTCATAAGTATAGAATCTGCTTTTGAAGCAATTAACCTAGATATTATATTGTTCCTCTTCGGCATGTTCAGCATCGTTTCTGCCCTAGAAAAATCGGGAGTTTTAGGTGTAATAGCAATAAAGATGGTGTCAAGAACAAAGGGGCAACCCTAGTTATTTACTGTTGGTATTTGTAGTTGGATTGGGCCTATTATCTGCATTTCTTGTGAATGATACTATTGCTATATTGGGTGTGCCTCTGGCAATTTATGTTATGAGATCTATTAAGCAAATTCCTATTGTGCTATTAATTGGGCTTGCATTTGGAATCAGTATAGGCAGTGTTATGACCCCAATAGGTAATCCTCAAAATCTCTTGATTGCAATCCAAGGTGGGATACAGCTGCCATTCATGACATTTATAACAATCTTGGCGATTCCAACCGTCATAAACCTCCTATTAACGTATCTAATCTTGAAAGTATATTTCAGGAAAGAATTATTGCATATGCAATACACTCTGAATATGATGAATCTGCCAGAACAGTACAAGAAAAGTTCCGATGACAGTGATGCAGATCCTCAAATTGTTATGAATAACACTGTGCACACAACGATTACAAATCCAACTCTAGCGAAGATATCTGTTATCATTTTGCTCATTGTGATTTCTGGCTTCATCATTGTCGAAGCTCTTCGGTTTCTTGGTATTATTACGGATAGGGGATTTAGCATAAGTATCATCACTATAATGGGAGCAACGATATTATACGCCATAAGCAAGGAACGGACTGAATTAATAAAAAGCATTGACTATTCAATATTAATTTTCTTTGCTGCGATGTTTGTCTTTACTGCGGGCCTGTGGTCATCTGGCCTGATGTTGGAGATTTTATCCTATATCCCTAATCCGGTACCAAATAGTAGCTTAGCAGGCAACAATGCAATAATTGCATCAATAAGCATATCGATTAGTCACTTATTAGGTAACGTCCCATTTGTTGCATTATACAATTTGGTAATGATAGATAACGGCTTTGCAGGAGACGATGTATATGAATGGATGATGCTTGCTGGTGCAAGCACAATTGCTGAAAATCTCACAATTCTTGGAGGAGCGAGCATTATAATTATCATAGGAGCAGCTGAATCAAGAGGGTTCAAGTCATTTGGATATGTTGAATTCCTAAAGATAGGATCTATCGTAACCTTGGTTACTGTCATAATTTACTATTTGTTTATTTTGTTTGTCTCTTACATATGACAAATACATGATCTAATTTTGCTTAGGCATCTTATGTTAGTAGTCTGCCATTGAATAAAGCCGACATATTCTGTAGGTAAGGGGTTTACCGTACACAGCATACGTCAAGGCATTACCTCTTTAACATAATATATTCTGTGCCGATAGACTACAGGTATACATAAACTATACCATAATTTATCTATTATAGAAGTCTTCTTTATGTCATACAGTTATGAATAGTGACAATTATTACGAAGGCGTCCATATAATTATCAAAAAACCTAAGCCAATGGGCACAGACATAGAAAATAAATATGAATTTGAACTCAAAGACGACCTTGAACATGTACATATGATATCCTTGCTGTTGGTTCTTGACAGCCCAGAGAAGGCAGAGTTATTTAAAATGCTAGTTTCGAAATATGTGTCTCTGTATAATGAGAGTGCAGAAAACTATTCACTACATAAACCTCCATACATTCCAATATCTAATGAAATGAAGCCAGTAGCTGAAGAGTTGAAGAAGGACTTACAGAGATATGCTCAACACCGTCTTAGCATGGATCCTGACTTACTAAGAATGAGTCAGTTAACGTTTAATGTAGTACGGGATATAGAAAACCAGTTAAATGATCAGGTATCTCGATAAGCTACGTGCCCACCTTAACCCAGTGGTTCCATGATATAGAACTGGTGGAATATTATTATTATGCAATCAGGTCGCTTTTACTTCTCTCGTATAAGGTCATATTTGTATTATTTTGTGTCTGATTTCCTTGTTGTTGTTGTGCAATAGAAAACTCAACCAAATTGGGATTAGGTATTTCTATAGAATACGGGGTTTCGAAAGAGATGTCTGAACGGAGATCATTCAATGGTGGATTTCTAGTTAAACCTATAAGATTAGATCCGATTAAATCCAGGTTTATATCATTTCGTCTATCTTCTGTAGGAGGAATTATGATATCGTGACAATAACTTCTCTCCTTAACGTAAAACTCACGTAAATCTCCTCTGTAAGTAGATGTCATGTGTATAAAACTCTTCTACAAAGTCCCCGCAAATCCTAGGTCCATTGGGGTAAGACCGATAAGTTTAGTATGAAAAGAAGAAAGGCATTAGTTTTCTATTTTGAACAAGTGTCCCTAGTGTCCCTAGTTAGTTGTCATTATCTATCCCCGTAATGACTAAATCGTTTATAAAAATAATAGAATGATATAAGTAGATACGAAGATAGAAGAGATACTTGTTGGACACTAGGGACAGTAGGGACAGAGTGAGCCAGTAGTCGTTACTATAATACTGTTTATTTAGAGTAACGCCTGATTTTGGCCTCTCAGATTAAACAGAAGTTGTACTCCAAGGTAATAATATTCTCTAATACCACTATTTCTGATTCGATCCTTTTCAATTCCTACCTTCTTTAGTTCCATTCCAAAAATATTCGCATCCAAGGGCCTTTCCTTTCTTTGTTTGCAATATGCCGTATATCCATCATATAATTCTCCTGAAGGCGTAATGTATTCAGGCGCCCCCAGGTCAATGCGGCACATATCTGCGAGAAACGCCATAACGGTATTGGCAAACAACCTCAACATCACCATCGCCATCTTCCTCCTTAGTTAGTAACAAATTACCAGCGGTGGTTATGATTCACGAGAATCGAGGTTTAAATGAACATATAAGGATGATGGCTGATACTCTAGCAAAGGAAGGATATGTTGTTCTTGCTGTGGACTTGTTCAATGGTAAAGTTGCTTCCAATCAGGAAGATGCTGGACTACTTTCTGGAACCGTGAGAGAAAATCCTACCGAGTCCATCGCCAATCTCCGAGCTGCTGTCAGGTATCTTGCTTCTTTAGAAAATGTTAATGCATCTCAAATCTCCTCTCTAGGTTGGTGTTTCGGTGGTCAACAGTCTCTACAACTAGCGTTAAATGCAGAACCAAAATATCCATTGTCTTCAACTGTGATTTACTATGGGAGATTGGTTACTGATCCCGAGGAACTATCAAAGATCAAGTGGCCAGTACTTGGGATCTTTGGTGATCGGGATGATTCAATACCTGTCGAGAATGTGACTAATTTTAAAGCAGCACTAGATTCCATTGGCGTTCCTAACGAAATTTATATTTACGAAGGGGTAGGACACGCCTTTGCCAACCCATCAAGGGATAGTTATGCCCCTGAGCAAACAGCAGATGCATGGAACAAAACACTGTCGTTTCTTAGAAACACTGCTCACCAAGTCCCATGAGACTTTAGATTCCAGTATCACCAGTCGTAAATAAGAAGCAACAGATTGTGCAATGAATTGTAAATGTCGTTACTTTCAATCTGAGACAATGATTATTGTGAGATCATTATGTGTTTCGGTACTTACCAAATTTCTATTTGCAGAGCAGTGTTTGAGTAGTTGCACTTACCTTTCAATGCGTCTTAGATGGTGAACATGTATAGAATTAATAAATGAAAATATTGATGCAACTTCTAAGATGTCATTTGCTCTCGCGATCATTGCTCAACAATCAATTTTGACAATTTCAGTAAGTCTTCCTCCAACACTCGGAGCAAACTCCTTCTGTACAAAGTCGCTGCAGGATGAATCGTCAAGAAATAATTTATTCCGTTGATATTTAGCAATTTTCCTCTATTTGAGGTAATTTCTTTCCCACCCAACAGTGACGAATATGCAGTTGCCCCTAAAATGCATACAATAATCGGGTTTATGATCGATATTTGTTTGTTAAGGTAGTCCCTGCACTTGGCGATTTCGTCACGTTTAGGTCTTCGATTTCCAGGGGGTCTACATTTTACGATATTGGTTATGAAAACGTTAGACCTGGGTATATTTGCTTTTGATAGAGCTGCTTCTAGGATCATTCCTGCTCTTCCTACAAACGGCTTGCCTTGTATATCTTCAAACCTACCTGGAGCCTCTCCGACGAACATGATTTTTGCCGATGCAGATCCTTCGCCAGGTACAGCATTTTTCCTTGTATGACAGAGTTGGCACCTAGTGCAACGGATTACTTCATCAGATATGTGCGTAACCAAACTCAAATTATTATGATGTTTCTTATCCATTTATCACTTTTATATTTCAAATAGCTACCTTACTCTGTCGTTTGGCTTACATAATTTGTTTATTTATAGGTTAGGTCTAAGGAGCTGATGAATTAAACGATTAAAAGAATGCATTCCTAGTTTTCTCTAGATAAACATAATTTGGTAACTATGAAGAATTGTATATTGACTCCAGAAAGAAATAAATCGGTTTCATACAACCAAAAGATGGCCATTTTAAGGAACCGTTAATGAATTCATCTATCTATCACATTTTTGTCCCGCTTAGCGCCAAACAGAGCTATATTTGCCCTTCCCAATTATTCGTCCATTCTTGTCTCTTAAGATTATTGAACTATATGGAACATAACTATTGGGAATAGCCAGATAACGGATTCCATGAATCGAAACCAAGACATAGGAGTATCGCCATATCAAGTATTTCTCTATCTCGCTCATCAAATCTTTGAGAGGAACGTTGGCCTCATCGTCAAATCTACCTATGGAGACTGCATGATTTGCTCCTCTATCCATCTTATCCCACAGGGGAAATTCTTCTTGGTTCACATCTCCGGCGTCTTCTGGTCTATTCTTGACATATAGTAGGGAAGGTTTGTACGCACTGACAAAACTGAATGACATCATTGATACTCCAAGTAAAAAGTAACCTTCAGCAATGAATACTATTCCTTCGGGATTCTCAGACATGCTAAGTGATGATGATGTAGTAATGGGGATAACCGTACCAGCGGATATTAAGGGTAATCCTATGCCTGCTATTGCAATAGGAACAATTCCCTTATGTATTATTGGAAGTGGTATAATTGCTGTCAATACAAGTGTCAGTGCAATCATGAACTTTGGGATTGTTGAGCTGTCCGGGATCGAAGTAATCGAACTGATTTCTACCACCGATACATTTACGAAGAGCAAAAGTAAAACACTCAATAAGCTTACTGCCACCAGGAGCACCTCATTCGAACGTAGCCACTGGAGAATGGACAGCTGTAAAAAAGTCATATTGCAGAGAACCAATTTATCATGGGCCTAATGAGTATCAATCTTAAAACTGGTAGTATTGGATATCTCTTCCATTTAGTCCTAGAAAGACAGCTTTCCCTCTGTATCCCTCCACATAACACTTTGGTATTTTAAACTCGATATTATCTCGATTTAAAATAATGCTGTCATCATCAACAGCAATAACATTTCCTAATTCTTTACTATCTCTAGAACGTGCATTCTTTAGAATAATCATATCCCAATCTGGAAACATTATGTCCTCATCTAACATTTCCCTTTGATAGTATTGTTAATATTGGAATATATAAATTTGATCTCATCCCTTGCACAAATGCATTAATTTAACCATATGATATACTTTATGTTAAAATTTGTGTTAGTTTGACAGCGAAATACAAAATATTTAAAATGTCGATACGATGGCTTTCGCGGCGGCACAAGAATCTTCCGAATTCGTCTAATTTGATCCTGTAAAACAAAAAGAGTTGATCCAAAAATCTTTGAAAAAACTAGTATTGTATTGCTGAAAAGTGGGAATAGGTAGTCGAACGAGCAATTTGACATGCGTTGGAATACAATTACTTCTAACACTAGCCCTGCCGCTACTAACAGCAAATCTGATGCGTCCAAACCAATAATGTGACAATGTCAGCGTTACTAATACAAGTATACTATCTTTAATACTATGCGCTCCCTCGAATATAAAATTCTTGACTGTCTGAAGTGAGGATAGATAAATTTTGAATTGCTGTCATTGTCTCGTTGCGAGACAATTGGATCTATTTCACCCGGGAAACCAAATGAATTGAGTCAGATAGATGTTGACATTTCTAATTCGGCTAATTCGGCTAGATAAACAGGATAGAAAACATTAGGACATTGCACATTCCCATGACGTGCGATTATTTAGCTCCAAATTCCACAACGCTATCTGGGATATGCAATCTAATAAGTTAGCGTGCATGGTATAGGAGAATATGTAAAAAAATCTTTTGATATGACGATCGCATTGAATTTGTAGAATTATTGGATTAGCTTTTGGTTTGATATTCTAAATATGGAATTTGTGTAGTTGAATCTTTAAGCTACAAATTTGAACTAGAAATCCCATAGCCTCTAGTTCCTTCCACTAGAGTCTGGAATGCGATATTTGATATACTAGATTTACATAATATGAGAGAAAGATAGTGCAGCAAAATTGACAAGATTGTTTGATCCTCATATTCACATGTATTCTCGTACGACTGATGATTATGATCTGATGTCAAAGGCCGGCATTGAAGTCATAGTACAGCCATCATTTTGGCTCGGAGGACCGAGAAGGTTTGTTGGCACTTTTGAAGACTATTGGGAGCATATGATCACGTTTGAAACCCAGCGAGCAAGAGAATTCGCTATTGAACATTATGTTTGTATTTCAGTAAATCCTAAGGAAGCAAGTGCCAGACCCCTAGGACTCGATGCGATTGATGCAATGGCAAAAAAAGGGTATCTTGACAGGGAACGAGTAGTGGCTGTAGGCGAGATTGGCTATAATCTCATAAACGAATTAGAAGAAGAGGTATTCATCAAACAGATGGACATAGCGGCGGATAAAGGTATGCTAATGACAATACACTTACCCCACAATAACAAAATGGAAGGAATGAATAGGATTGAGCAAATATTGAATAGTTCAAATGGATATAAAAGAAATATGATATTGGTAGACCATAATGTAGAAGAAACAATTGAAAAAACTCTAGAGCTTGGATTGTGGGCAGGGTTGTCAGTGTATCCCTATACTAAGCTGTCTCCTGATAGAGCAATCAATATAATAAAGAAATACGGTACTGAAAAGATTATGGTACATAGTGCAGCCGACTGGGGAGCTTCCGACCCTTTGAGCGTTCCATTAATGGCTAGAGAAATGAGGAAATCAAAAGACTTTAATGTTCAGCAAATAGAAAACGTAACTTTTTACAATGCTTACGAATTCTTTAAACAGTCGAACAGGTTTACCTGGAGACCATAAAACTTTCAACCGTAGTTTTTGACAATTCTATCTGAATAATACATATATATTTTTCAGCCTAATCATTCTTGAAATTATTATAACCCGAAGCTCGTTGATTATAAGCAAGATTCTTCTTTGCTAATGCGACTCTCACCACACTATGACACATAGGACACTGCGCCCATTTCCGCCTACCATAATATTCCCATTCATAAGAACATTTCGCGTAAGTACATCTGAGCATAGTCCCTCTCCCCGGGCCTCTTATCCAATTCTCCTGCAACGGCTTCCGTGTCCTTCTGGCCGACCTTGGAAGCCTTTTGCTTTTATATAAGGCCATTTGTTTTAGCACCCCCCCTTATTTTTCAGAGGTATATCTAACCAAAAATACTGCGGTCATAAGAAACGATGACATAATGCAAACCCAATGCTTTTTCATTACACTAAACACTATTAAAACCCTTTTAGACTTACCTTTCGGATACACAAAATACTGAATAAAACATAGATTCGAATAGGTTAGATACTTTCTATGGTTTTGTATGCCTATAATTCCTTCATAGAATGTTTTTGTTGTTCTGGTTGCTCTCTTAATCGGTGGGTGATCTCTTGATGACCACCTATCGTCGTGATATGGCAAGAACATCAGAATGTCCTGTGCTTCTGGATTCTCTTCAGCCTTTCTAAGAGATCTAGAATTTGCTCATGGGTCGGGTTTGCAGCTTTTACAAGGTCAACGTCAATCATAAGAGTTCTCAAGTCTTCATATACTTCCTTATCTTCGACGATGTCGACTAGCAGGTTTAATGAAAAGGGCTTCTGAATCAGTTCTACTACTTGCTTGAGTTCCATAATAGAATGTTCAAGTGTCTCTTTCACGTATGCGGAAGCAAAAATAACTCTCTGATGAAAATTTATTGCCAAGATTTCTTTAGCTACATCCATTCCGTTTATGCTTGGCATATCGTAATCAAGAATAACAACATCAAAGGGTGGTGACTTACTGACCGACCTGAATTCACTAGCCCTTATAGATAAAGGAGGATCCATTATTGTTTTTGGTATTTCAGACACGGATGAACTCATTAATGAGACTCCAAATGTCACATTATTTAACGCGTCTAGATATCTCTTGAGGCAGTCCTCTCCATTTAAAGTAATGGTGACAGTATGGTTTCTCATCTCTAGAGCCTTCTTGTATAGTGTAGCTATGTCAAGGTCGTCTTCACCTATCAATACTTGCATTGCGTTCTGACTACTAAGGACCATGGGCCTATATTAAGTGGAGGTCTAATTTTATTTCATTCTAATGATATATTTGATGATCTGTACTTGAATTTCGTTCTAGGTGCGCTATGACCTCGCCCTCCAAAATCGAACGAATTAGCCGGACGTACTACTTGCTAGTAACTAAATTTCATTTATGCGAGCGGGAAAATAGGTAGCTTTGCTACAACTCGTAGAACGAAGGTACAAATAATGGTATTGATCATTATTATTTTATGGATAGTAGAATTGGAAAAAGAGTAATAGGCGCTGCTATATTATCTTCCTTTGTGGTTATATCAGCAGTCCTGATAGCTACCTACCCGATTAATCATGCATTGGCTTATCCATACGGTATTGATGCGGGAGAGTATAGGTTCGGAACAATCTCCAGCATACAGAATGATGAAAATGGGGACCCCGCGTGGGTTCTTTCTGGGCATTGGAAAGGCAATTTGATGAGCAACAACCAAACATTGGTTGAAGGCCGAGGAAACGAATCTTTTGGGGGAGGATCTTTTAATACTCAGTTTGAGATGGTAAGGCTTAATGGAAGCGCTGGCCATACTCACACTATAACTAATTTTGTTGGTTCAAATTATTCCCAGATAAACAATTCAACAGTGACGTTTAACGGTACGACGACTGCGAGTATGAGGGAAGGACCAGTTACAGACATTCCTTCCAGCATAACGATCACCGGAGACAAAGTGATAAGTATATGGCTTGACCCTTCAAAAATAAACAATCATTATGGGAATACCCCGATCTATGGCTTGGTCATGAACGATAGTGAAGATAGAAGACCTATGTTGAAATCGAACAGTACACAAATGGGTAGATAGGCTGCAACACATCAGGTCATAACCCTTAGTTGTTTTCCTTCTCAAACCTTTTCGGCTGGGTTGGCGGAGCGATCTAAAAGACTGCTCGTATTCAATCTCGATACAGGATTCATTTATATAAAACAGTCGTGACTTGATTTGGTATGAATGACCTAGTCACCATTAGAATGGCATTGGCGACATTTCTGAGTATCACATTGAGTCTGGTAGTAGGAACCACTTTGTATACCACTATAACAGTTTTAGGACAGGAACAGTATTCGTTTGTTACACAATGGGGAACTAGTGGTACTGGCTATGGTACTTTCAAACAACCTCTCGAAATTGCTGTAGATAAGGGCGATAATGTATATGTTACCGATTTTACGAGTGTGTCTAACAAGGTACAGAAGTTTACTACCAATGGCACCTTTCTCACTTCTTGGGGAACACTGGGTTTTGGTACTGCGCTCTTTACTAGTCCCAGTGGTATTGGGATTAGTTCTTCTGGAAATGTCTATGTCGCTGACTTTGGTAGTCCCGAGACGGCAGTACAAGAATTTACGAATGAAGGCACTTTTTTACGAATGTGGGGTTCATTTGGCTTGGGCGACGGTCAGTTCATTAACCCAGGAGGTTTGACTGTGGATGGTTTGGACAATGTGTACGTCGGTGACTTTGGCGAAAACAGCAGAATTCAAAAGTTCGATAGCGAGGGCAACCTCCTAATGAAGTGGGGGACACCAGGCACTGGGGATGGACAGTTTATCAATCCTGCTGGCTTAGCAGCTGATCCCTCTAATAATATCTATGTAGTTGACGGAGGCAATAGTCGTGTGCAGAAATTTGACAGTGAAGGTAATTTTATAACAAAGTGGGGAACACCTGGTTCTGGCAATGAACAGTTTATTAGACCTGGCGATATTGCAACCGATACAGAGGGAAATACTTATGTTACTGATCAGGGTAACAGTAGGGTGCAGAAATTTGACAGTGAAGGTAATTTTATAACAAAGTGGGGATCGAGAGGTAGCGGTGAGGGAGAATTTATTGATCCTCTCGGTATCGTCCTAGATAAGTCAGGGAACGTGTATGTGGTTGATGCAGGAAACAGCCGTATCCAAGTGTTTTCCCCCTCTTAGTTTCTGAAAAGTTCTAGAATTTACACTCAAGTTACCAATTTATTCAGTGACCCTGCGGCTGTTCGTGAAGACCTAGCCGAAGCCATCATGAATAAAGGTAAACAACAGTCAATATTCTCTGCAAAATAATATCGTACCAACAAAAGAAACACGAGCCTGACAGAAAAGTTTTGACAAGATATATTTTGAATTAGAACGATCTTAATCCACGCTTCCTCTTGGATAAAGAACGATCTAACGCCGCAATTTCCTCGAACTTGGAATTTACGCTTCAGTCCTCAAATGCAGTGAGGAGGTATTGCTGAGATCTATTGTATAGTGGTTCCTTGTTCCTTACCTTCAGTAGAATTTGAGAAACCAAAATAGCATTGAGAGCACATACTTTTTCCGTATAGTACTCCATTCTTTCTACAGTTGCTGCATTTTTTATCCTGATCCACTGTTGAATCGAGTGATTTCACTTTTTGTAAACACTTACCACATATTGGAGCGTCGAGTTTAAAACTGGAAAGAAAGCCTTTACCACATTGTGCACACTTTAGACTATACATGCTCCCTTTGGGCTTCCATCTCCGAAAGATATTTCCGAACATTATCCAATAATATTAGACTAAAGCCATTATTATAAATATTGAATACATTGCAACACTCTTGCCTAAAAATCGAGAATTAAACAGTATTTGACCTTGCTGTGGGCCTTTTTTTAGACCAGTTTAATCTCATGCCAAAATCTACTATAAGGCTATTGTACGCGAATCCTCTGCTAACATAACAATACGGCAGAGTCGCAATTGTTACGAATAACTAACTCGTAACTGTCATATCATTGAATCTACAGATGATACTAATAGATAGAAACTTCATGCTTAGCAATACCCTAGTGAGGTCTACCAACGCATGTAATGTCTATCGAATAGTCAATACGTATGTTATTTCTGTCTTCCCTTATAATATCTTAGAGCAACAATGATAACTATTGCGATAATCAATGTTATCCCTACTATATCAAAGACTTGAGAATAATCACCATAAAATTTGATCCATGCATCTCCGGCAAAAAATCCTATTAAAGTTAGAAATAGGCTCCAAACACACGAACCTATAAATGTAAAAAACGTAAATCTAAAAATATTCATTTCTGCGATTCCAGCTGGTATAGAAATCAATTCACGAATGCCTGGAGCCATCCTACCAAGAAATACTGCTAATTCACCGTGTCTTACAAACCATGACTCTGTCTTTTTTATATCTGATTCTGTAAATAGGTGATATCGTTTACCGATCCTAGTTATTGTAGGTAGCCCTATCTTTAGGGCTACATAATATATTATTAGTGCACCGACTGTTGAACCTACTGCCCCAATAATAGCCATTCCTATTGCCTCCGCTATTCCAAGATTATTTGTCTGAGCCGAGAATCCGATCAAAGGAAAGACTAACTCGCTAGGAATAGGTGGAAACAGATTTTCTAATAAAGCTGCAGCGAATACTGATGGATAACCATAGTTTTCTATCCAACCAGATATTAGTTCGATCATATTCCCGAGAATGCCGTGATCAGCCGTATTCGATACAGTATCTATAGAAGCGAATACTAGTTGTGAGGTAATGATGGGGAAAAGATAAGATGGGATCAATTAGAGATCTGCAAATTTTCTAGGCTTACTATTAAATTTTCCTGGTTTGCTACCTTACTCACCGCCCGGAATCTTGTATAGTTGTGGTTGTCCTCATCCTCTCGGTCTCCCAATCGTCTCACAAAAGTCTAATCCTTCGGTTCAAGTTTTTGAAGCTAACGATACTGGTGAGATTAGTCAAATCAATACGAGTTTTAATACTTGTACCAAGATTTCTTGATTCGAAGACCTAAAATTAGTGATGGTCCTTTCTTAATGTTTTGGGAAAGAATTTACCGGTAGGTATTTTTAAGCAAAGTGCGATAGTAGCACTTTAGATCTAACGGGATTCGGTGATCCACCCCTTTGCATATTATTGATATACAGAAATTAAAAGGATGACAATAGTTGTTAATCAACCGTTGGCTAAATACTTCAGACAAACTATTTCTCCCGATAAGCTTAAAAGCTCTAGCGAGGGGCCATTATTAGAAGAGCTATGGAGGGCCTTTTTAACTTACATATTAAGCCGTATGTCAACAATGGTTTTCCCTGTTCCCTGTATTATGTATTGGATTGCTATGGCTGCAACAATCACCGCAAAAACTCTAGTAACAATCATAGATCCACGCTCCCCAAGCAATCTGTTTATTGAATCGGCGATTCTAAGGATCAAGAAGGTAAGACCAACGACAATTGCAATAGACAGGATCGAGATCAATAGGCCGTTTGATTGATAAGAAATCAGTACTGAAGTAATAGCTCCCGGCCTTGCAAGTAATGGAAATGCGAGAGGAACTACCCCAGATTTGCCTCCAGATTCGTTATCAGTATTAGGGAGCAGATCATTTACCATATTCGGAGATTCCCTTTCAAGATTTGTAATGGTTCTAGGATTGCCAAAGATCCATTCTCCTCGCGTCAGTATTTCTATTGCAACTATAAACAAAAGGATACCACCGGCTATCATGAAGCTGGAAATGGTTACTCCAAATATGCTCAGGATCGTAGTCCCAGCAATTGCAAATACCAGTAGTAGAATACCTGTGGTTATTACTGCGTTAGAGGAAACCACTTTGCGTTCATTGTTGGGCATGTTTCTCGTAAGTGAAACATATAAGGGTATTACGCCGATAGGATCCATTACTACAAATAAGGCGATGGTGGACGTGAGAAGGTCTTGTAAATTTATGCTATTTATAAAATCAAGGGATCCAGAAATAACCAATGAAATAGACGAAGGGAAAGAAAGAGAATAATTCAAAGTTTGGAAAAAAAGTTCCACATATATGGACATTTCAACGTTAAATATAACAAACTAATGATTACCATCATTAATTAAGCTATGTTCATGTAAATAGTATTAGGATAGTCTTGTCTATATATCTGAATGATTCTATATGAACGAAGCTTTTCAGCTCTTCCCTCGTAAAGAGATACGAAGTCAACACCTTTCTTGATACTGATTTATTAGAAAGAGAATAGTAAAGAAGATGAAACATGTGATGCAACTGACAAATAGATTTCAAATAAAGTCCGAGCATCGAATAATTAATTTCTTGAATACTCAGCCAGTTGGAAGAATATGTTCTATTGATATTGCCGGATTTCCTCAAATTATTCCCATGAATTTCGTTTTCGTAAAAACACACAACGAGATGGAAATGAGTAAACCTTCAAATCCGAATTCGGATGCGATTTATATGCATTCGCATCCCTTTGGAGAGAAAATTGAAAATATTAAAAGAAATTCAAAAGTCGGATTTGAAGTCGATCAACATGTCTGCTTTCTGCCCTCGTATTATTTTCATCCCACGGATGCATCACAAGCTGATACTCTTTATATTAGTGTTGTAATAAAAGGTAACGCATTCATAGTTGATGGCACCGCCGAAAAGGCTTTTGGGTTAAACATGTTGATGAAGAAATACCAGACTGAAGGATTTTATGAATCGCTAAATCCGTCCATGCAATCAGTACGCGCAGTCAGTGTGATTAAAGTGATCCCCAATGATATCCGAGGGAAATACAAAGTTGGTCAGCACTGGACACCGAATTATAGGCTAAGGATGGCAGAGAAAATTATAAAACGCGAAGGTATCGTTAAGTCTAGGAAAATTCTTGACATTATGGGGCTAGAGGTCCGCTCAGGAAAGCTGTATATAAAGAGAGAGCCAGTTATGTAAACAAATTCCTTAGTTTAGTGTCCTCGGGAGAAAGCAACTTTAATTATTTGCGTCCGCACATTTGAAATGCGAACATTACAAGTCCGGATATCATGCCTGAACATCTATAGGTATAAAAATTATTATTATCTTTAGGCATGATTTCAGATTTTATGATTTGTGCATCAGATTTTGGAATCGTGAGTTTTGCCAGGCGATTTCCCAAAATATTTCCCCAAGAAAGTTGGGGAAGAGGGTTCTTCTTTGTTGCAATTAATGACACTATTCTCCTAGGTTCGGTCCTATCGACAATGATGAAATAATTGAAATCATCTTGATCTTCAAATGGATCCTTTGTGGTAAAGGGATCGATGTTAACGTACTGTTCAAGACCATGTCGGAATGCATCTGACAATGTACTCATTATCACCAAATCGGAACTAGTAAGCCTATCTAAATCTTGGAGAGTAGGTAGGCTCAAAGTTGTAGCTAACATGCTTGCTAATAAAACGCGGTATAATATAGGATTTTTCATGAATTGAAGATCCTCATAACTAAGCATTTGGAACACCATTTCAAACGCTTGGTGATACATAAGCAGTCGATTCGAATTTAAAATAGGTTTATTTAATTACTTCAGTTAATCCTTATTTTGATGAATCGGGCTATAGGATTGTCCGTTGCTGTTTCTAACTGTTCCGTTGCTGCTGCTGTGGTGCTGATTTTACCTATGTATGCATTTTCAACCAGTCCCCAGCCACCGTTTGACGAATCCCAAGAAAGTAATATGATCTCGAGTTCACTTGAAAGTGCTAATATGCATGTAAATGACGCAATGCAAGCTATACAACAAAACGACTCTGTTGAAGCTATGAGATCTTTGGATGAATTGCAGTATGACCTTTCAAACATTAATGGCAATGTAACAAATCTTCAATTCACCTTAGCCGCTGAGCCACCCTAGCGTGGCTAAACTGGTAAGCAAATGAATCAAAGGACTAATAGCTACTGATCGCAGCCACAACCGTCATTATCATAGTGACGGCTTCTGATGCTATATTTACTCATGCATTCTTCGCATAAGCTTTCAATCGCAGATATTTTCTTATCACAAAGCAGGCATGACCTATATGTAGTAATGATCATAGCCATCTCTGTTAGTTTATGGGTAATATGTTTATCTCATTTTGCCTTTTAACTTGATAAGACTGTATTCACTTATACTTAATTCGTCTCTCCTATTGGCAATCATGGAGATGCGAATCATGTATTTCTAAGATCTCTTTCGTTTCGCAGATCAGCAAGAACCACCATCAAGGTATCGTGGTCAATATTGACTTCATTTAAAATATGTGAAGTATCAGTCGTTCTCTTCTTCCTAATGAATCTACTAACCATTCGCTTTTTTTGTTGGTAAGATCTGTCCTTCATCTGTAATCTTGCTCTATCGGATCTAATATATTCCATCCAATCGCATATTCTGTGATTTCATATCCGTGAGAAAGTAATTACAGGAGTTATTCATAATGCATTGCCCTCAATTGATGCAACATCTCTCCAATACAATTTGATAGCTGGTCCAATAGATTTAATAAAATGTATAAAGAGTTAATGATTATCTATTAGTACAATGGGAGACACTAATTCGAGTCTTAAGGTCCTTGAAGCTTATACTAGAGATGTTGGCAGAGGAGTAGCTCGTATTGATTATGACTCAATGGATTCTCTCACCGCTTCTACAGGAGATGTTATCGAGATCAGAGGCAAACGTCGAACGGTAGCAAAGTGTTTGCCTCTATATCCTTCTGATGAAGGCAAGGGAATTGTTCGTGTTGATGGTCTTGTACGAAATAATGCTGGTGTTGCTATAGGCGATACAGTAGTAGTAAGAAAGATAAAAGCAATTCCAGCTGAAAAAGTAATAGTAGCACCGCTTGAAGC
>DASQUV010000051.1:0-7846 GCA_035641095.1 Nitrososphaeraceae archaeon | reverse complement strand
TGAGTAGGGGCTTCTCAGAGTCAGATGCTCTATCGCTTATAGTGGGAGGTTTCATGGAACCTTTCACGAAGGAATTGCCAATGGAGTATGCGGTCGAGTTAAATAGATTAGTCAAACTTGAAATGGAAGGATCTGTAGGTTGAGAATAGAATCAAGCATATTCAAAAACCTATTAACAACTTAATGACGGGCTTATTTCACTAAGCTAATAAGGATAAATGTATACAATTAACCTGGATCCGAAACTTCAGGGCATGTGTGAGGTAACTAGGAGTTGGTAAATATCAATCTAAAAACTCCACTAGAGGACTTTTCGCCCGTTGAAAGGGCCAAACTTAGTACTAATGGTCTAACGATGGCTATTAAGGACAGAAACAGCCAATCTAACTTATATACTCAGTTAAGAGACACAGATTTTGAAGAACTTGGTGAGGTTGCAGAAACTTTAGCAAAATCATATGGTATATATCTAGAATTCAATCGTGCTCAACCTCGAATTAATGATACCAAGAAAAATAAAAAAGACTGGATGTACATGATACGCATAGCTATTCCTGGTGGAGGTCCTATTACCAAGAAACAATGGGATATATTGGATGATCTTTCTACAGAGTATACTAGCTCTGATTCCTATACAGGAAGAACTTATCCCTCTATAAGATTGACTACCAGGCAAAATGTACAGTTTCATTGGATTAAAAAGAAAAACTTGGTAGATGCTGTATGTGGAATAGCTAAATCGGGATTTTATTCCATTAATGGTTGTGGAGATAATGTGAGAAATGTCATGGGATGTCCACTATCCCACTATTCACATATTTTTAATGCAAACGAATGGGCTCAGAAGGTTGGAAAGTACTTTCAGCTACCTACATCAGCTTATATTGAGATCTTTGAGATAGATCCAGATTATATAAGAAAGGAGGGTGAAGGTAACGACGCATATGCAAAGATATCTGAAAATAAATTCCAATATGCTCCAAATCTACTTAATAGAAAATTCAAAATAGCTTTTTCTGCAATACATTTTGATGACGAGAATAAAGTGCTTCCTGATAATTGTGTCGAATTACGTACAAATGATATAGGAATAGCACCCGTCATCGAAAACTCTACTTGGAATGGTGATCAAGGTAATAAGATTTCTGCTAATTCCGATCTAATTGATAAATTTCAGATATACATAGGAGGAAGTCAAGGTGAACGGATGGGTTTTTCCACTTTTTCAGCACTAGGTTCTCCATTAGGAAAAGTTGCTGGGGAAGATCTATTGAAGGTACTGGATGCTATCGTTAGTATTCAGCAAGAATGGGGGGATCGACAAAACAGGCACTGGGCAAGAATGAAATACATATTACAAAAGATGGGAATTGAATGGTTTAGAAATAAGGTCCACGATATCTGTGATGATATTGATTTAGAAAAACCGGATCCTAATCTTGATTACGGTTCAAGGAATCTACATCACGGGTGGATTAGGCTTCAACAAAATGAAGGAGAAAGAAATGATAGAATGGATATGGATTCTGACCATACGAAATTCTGTTACGGTGCATTCATAGAGAATGGAAGGATCATAGATGATAGTCCAAATGGAAAATTAAAAAAGATGGTTAGATATCTTGTGGATAATTATAACCCTGAGATCTTTATTACTCCAAATCAGGATCTTTTATTTGGAAATATCTCTGAATCAGAAAAGAAATATTTTGAAAATGATATGATCAAACTTTTTGGGTACGGATTTAGAACCTTCCATACGAATGATAATGGAAATTGTGAAGTGAATAAAAGAAGATATTCACCATTACGATTACTTTCAGGTTCGTGTGTTGGAAGAGATACATGCAGACTAGCATACACTGATTCTGAAAAGTTTGAGCCATACTTGATAGATATTCTTGAGCCTAGATGGGGTCATATGCCGGAATCAATCGGAGTGACGGGATGTGAAAGACAGTGCTTCAGGCCAGCCACTAAGACTATTGGATGGATTGGTACCGGATTTAATATGTATATGTTAAAACTTGGTGGGACTGAGGATGGAAGAAACCAAGGTTGGCCGTTAGTTGACCCTGATACTAATGAAATCTATTTGCGTAATGTACCAAAAAAAGATGTTGCAAGGATTACTGATGCATTATTCGAATTCTATACTACAAATATGTCATCATTATCATCTTATGAACGTAAAGAAGGAGGAATGGGTTATTTCTTTAGAAGAATCGGACCAAAAACAGTAATAGAGTGGTTAAAATCAAATCCAAAAACTGCAGATTTAATGAAACCCCTTCCTCTCTTTTCACATTCAAAACAACAGCTCAAACAAGTTAATACTAATTTCATCTCAATCTCAACGCCATTACTCTACAAAAAAATTCAAAGAAGGTAGAGCACCTTTAAAAATTATCCTGGTCACAAGTAACGTAATATAACTTATTCAAACCTCATTCATATTTTTCATGGCATTCATGTAGAGCGACCATACAATTCTTTTATGTACGTAATCCTTACTAAACAGGATTGAATAGGAAGGATCGTCTCAGTATTCCGACAAGACCTGGTTTCCAAGCTATTTATACGGTGCTAAAAGTTAATCATTTCAACCGATATCGGTTTTTGTACATTGAATTCTAAATGACGTTTTGACGGGATTCTCCAGTACTGCTGACATGAACAATGACTAGTAAGGTTGCGAGTCAGTCAGTCAGGTAGAGATCTTTTTTTCTTCTGTATATGAATCTCATTACCAAAGAGGCTGGAATGATGAGGGCCGGGATTCCCAATGCAGCATCAAGAGAATAAGTTGAAATAACCAATGAAATTAGAAAGAGCACCGGTGTTACAATAGTACGGAAATATGTCAACCGTATTATTCCTTTATCAATAGGCTTATTAGGAGATATTAGTCTCCCTTTCAGTGTATGTATCCACATACTAACTAACATGGAACCAGCGAAAATTTGAACTATACAGTAGAACCCGTAGGCGTAGACATTTGAATCATATATGTTTGTTAGCTTGAATGTAAAAGGTATCATTGTAATAAACATAAGAAAAATGATGTTTAGCCAAATAGTCAGATCTGTTGTCTTTGCTAACATAGCAGATAATGATTGATAGGTGATCCAGTACGCTCCGATAATTACAAAAGTGATAATAAACAAGACAATATCAAATATCAATTCTTCAAGATCATTTTCTTTGAAGAGGCCATCTTCTTCGATCTGTGGAATTGCAAAATCTACGGCGAGTAATGTGATCGCGACTCCAAAAACTGCATCGGTAAAGAATCTTACATGAGATTTGTTTATTCCATATATATTTACCAATAACAAGTAGCCTCCATTGTTAACTAGTCTGCTCTGCTGTATAAATAAGATTAGCTGGTCCTATCGTTGTTGTCATATCTGTTGACCATTATTATAAGGATAGAAATATTCCTTGACCATTAAAACTAATAATCATATTAGTGGTTCATTCTTGTATGATACCTTCCGTTGCTTCAACTATCAAATTGCCTGCAGAGAGATCTCTATATAGTATTTTCGACATCGATACGCCACCTTCAATATTTATAACCAGTTGGCTAACCGTCCATGCTCTTGTCCAAACATTGTTCTTGGTTATGTAAAATTTCTGTGATCTATTTTCTCAGTAACTTGAATGCATGGTCTCCTGTGCCTGTTCTGAAGTAATGAGTAATCCAGAGCATTGCAAGAGGCTCAAGAAGTCGAGCTCCTTCAATTCCTCCTATATCAATTGTTTCCCAGCCAAAAGGATTTAAAATACTTTCAGTAACCATTTTCTTAGCATGTTCATCGTTTCCACATATGAACATAGTTGGAAGGCCACCAGGAAAATCTGGATGAACCATATGTGGATTACCGACTATATTAAACGCTTTGACGACTTTGGCCCCAGTGAGTAAGCGCTGATTTATTTCGCCTGCAGAGTCTGACACACCAACAGCCATTCGTGGTAGAAGCCCTTGTGAAAAATCTAATGGATTAGTGGTATCAATAACAACCTTATCTGTCATGTTACCTGGATCAGCCATCTTTATAGCATTAGAAGTTCCGCTCCATGAGGTACAGAGCAAGATCAAATTGTCACCAAATGATGCCGCATCAGCAAAGTCCCCGACTGACACATTCTCTAAATCCTTATCTTTTTCTTTTCTGTGCTTATCAATCCATTCGACGATTTCCTTTTTGGATGTATCACGAGTTCCAATCTTTACTTGATGCCCTAGATCTAATAAGCCATCTGCAAGTGTACGCCCTACATCTCCAGATCCGATTATTCCTATCTTCATAATCTCTATTAGAGGAAATGGTTTATATCCTTAATATTGTCCGTCCATTACTTCTTGACTGTTTTTAATTGTTCATCACCAAGAATACTAATAGCCCAGGTTTTCGTTCTAGTCGGCTACCTCTCAATGATCGTCTGATTGGCTTGACAAAAATGTGTAGATGGCATTGAAATTCGTGAATAGTAAATCCAAAATTGTCAATTATTAATTAACTACAATTGACTGGCAAATCATCGGCTGGCTGGACCTTTAGAGTGAAAATTTGTATCTAGATACATATTAGTACAAGGTTAAAGCTGTCACAGAAATACATTAAAGTATATAATCCAAAGTTACTGGTGTAAGGACAGAATCAGAGAATCATATTTTAGAATGATTTTCACTTTTCTTCTTTTTAGACTTATTACGCTTTAGGTAGTCTGCCAGATGCATAAGGTAGATTGTAAATCCAAACATTACATATATTTCATATTTCTCACTAATAACTAGCATCTGCAGGTATGGGGCCCCAAATTTGACATCGGATTTGGCCCCCTTTCCGACCGCTATGAAAAGATATCTAAAGAAAGTTGATATATCAAGCAATCACTAGTGTTTAGAACAGGACAATACATATACGACTGCAATTTCAAATACCCTCGATCGTTGAGATCCATCCTTGGTATAAATGTGTCCTTGTTGCAATTTTGGATGTTTCTTCCGTTCAGGGTTCTAACCGTATATAAATTAGAGGGGATGGGATTCGAACCCTCAGTTAGAATCCCTGAATTCTTGGGATTCATAGACTAGGTAATACTGCGGGTTATAAATAATCTTTATGTTAAAGGAGTTGTGTCGCAATCCGGATTCATTTGGTGTCTAATTCATCATCCTCCTCAACTTCTTCAAAACTATCGTCCTCTGGTACTTCCTCCATTCTGTGATTACGTATTATTCGTGTTTTACGGCGTGTACTCGTTATAGAATCTCATAAATTGTTAAGACGGCAGTTATGTTATGAATGTAGGACAACTACTCTTCGAAAGTAGAGGGAGAATAACAGGTCAATGGTTACTATCAGTTGAGAATGGAATTCCTAAGTTTGAGACATCAATTGCAGGCATCGGAATATTCACAGGAAGTCTAGAAGTGACGACAACCTGGACTTATTGGGCAATTCAAAGATCAGACGGGACTTCCTATAGTCAAGGTCAAGGGGTAATAATGACCAGGGATGGACGTGAGGTGGCAACGGCAACAGGCCGTGCAGAGGGGAAGATGATTAGGTCAGGAAAGTTGAGATTCGTTGGTGCAATATTTTATGAAACACATTCAGAGAATAAACTTGCATTTCTTAATCATCTAGTGGGAGTGAATGAGTATGAAGTGGACGCGTTAGGTAATTACGAACAACACAGGTTGTGGCAGTGGAAATAGGAGAACCAAATTTAGATTTATTCATCATTTTGTAGATTTCTAATATAATCAGGTCGTAAATAGTTGAAAATAGATATTGCGCGCGCGAAAACTATAAACAACTCATTTTTCACGAAATCTGGATGCACCGAAATTTCATCGCACCTTGATAGAAAACTTTAGTCCATCTTTCTCCTTCACTCTTACATATCATAATATGCGTTATCCATACAGCTATGACAATTATAGAATCACATAAATTGTCGATTCGTCTGTTCGATATGGTATTTAATGTTAGGGGAACTAATCTTCGAAAGTAAAGGAAAGATCATTGGTCACCGCGTAATATCTGTTGAAAATGGTGTTCCAAAACTCGAGATCACGGCCACAGGTTCAGGAACAGTCAGAGGAAATATCGGAGCGAATGAAACTTGGACATATTGGACGATCCAAAGATCAGATGGCACTTTTTACGGTGAAGGCCAAGGCGTAATAACGACAAAAGAAGGTGGTGAATTCATAACGGCAACAGGTCATGGAGAAGGAAGGATGACAAAATCGGGGACCACGAGATATCCAGGTACATTATTCTTCAGTACATCGTCGGGCGATAAACTTGCCTTCCTAAATCATATAATCGGGGTTAATGAATATGAGGTGGATGAGTTAGGTGGTTACTCATTCAAATGTTGGGAATGGAAATAGGGAACCACGTTTGTAGTTATTTCATCTACAAGATCTCAACTTATTTTTAAGAAATAAATTGATTCAAAGTGGATCCTGCGCGCGCACATCTTTCACTCATCCATTAGACAACAACAGATATCTTTTGTACAGTTACAACACCTATTTTCAGAACTTTTAATACAATCAATCATGGTCTTGAAAGATCAGAAAGTCACTTTACCTATATCTTCAAAAGTCAGGTTTTAAACTTTGATTATCATCGGGACCTGATTCGATTGACAAAGTATTTGCGGAATTTCATCGCACTTTTGATTGACGTCTCAAAAGGCATACTCTTCCTCAGTTTAAGGAATAAATATTCATCCTGACAGATGTCATAGAAGAATAACTCCATGGCGCCGAGGCAAGTTGTCGTGAAAGTCATGACCGTGAGTAAACCTGCAGATGTGGTGTTTGATTTCTTTTCTGATGTGAAAAATATGGAGATTGGCGGCGCAATAAAATCGGTTACTAAAGGCGAAGACAATTGGTGGAATATTGAACACACTGTCACAGGAAAAGGAAAGATGAAATTCAAAAGGGTTTATGAATATGGAATTTTGGATCATAAGTTTGTTGGTGCAGGTTTAAAATGGAAAGTATACGTCAGAGTGGTTCCAAACGACGAGGGTTCTACGACCACTTGGACATTTATGAGACCAGATGGACTCACAGATGATCAGTTTCAGGAACAACTTAAGGGATTTAATATAGAAGTTAATAACTGGAAGAGATATTTGGAAGAAAATTGACAACCCGATCATCTAGAGTTACCATTCACTCCAATCTTAATTTTAATGAAATTGGGGGATGTTTATTTCCAAAAGTCGATTAAACTGGTTTGTTTGGTTTTGACTCTTCTATCTGTATCTACATCATCGTCTCTTTCCAGATTATCAGTCGCAATAAATTCATCTCCCCATTTCACTTCCTTTAGACCTAACAATTGTCTGAAGATGTTAACTGTACCTGGACCAAAACCTGCATAATGGTTGTTTGCGGCAACTATCGCATACTTGGCACCTGACAACTTTCCTTCATTAGTTTCTTCGTTGAAGTTGCGCGCGACTTTCTTCATTTCCTTTATCCGATCAATCTGAATAGTGCCAAAATCTTTCTCCTGAATACTACTATCGCCGATGAGTCTGACGTAAACGAAATCAGAGGTGACTATTGGTGGCGTTCGAATGTCGGCAAGTTGACTCCATACTAGGCACATCTGATTGTTCTTGAAGAAATTGTATGCAAGGTCCTGAAACCAAGATCTGTGTCTAACCTCTACCGCATATCTAAACCCTTTGTCAAGATAAGGAATGATGTTTCTCAGGGCATCTAGGCCTTCAACGATATCTATGGAGGGGGGGCAATTGAATTATTAATGCCAATAATTTTTCCTTTAATTCAGAT
>DASQUV010000050.1:0-16546 GCA_035641095.1 Nitrososphaeraceae archaeon | reverse complement strand
TAACCCCAGCTTGGAAACAAGGATCCTTATTGGTCTGTTGCGCTGTTCAATCTCCTCTTGCATACCAATCTGCTTATTTCATAAAGATGGCGAGAAGTATATCTAATTTGCGTCCGTTGTTTTTTCGCTACTTGTTCTCCCTATAGTTGTTGTTATTTTTCATCCTGCCTGTTATTTCAAGTATGATTATGAATTAGGACTAGAATATTGATTTGATATCTACTACAATGCGTTACCAATAAAATTTATACCGAATTAGCGATACCTCAGTCATGCTACAGATAGTTAAAAGACTCCTCGAAGGAGATCGTAGGTCTCTTGCGCGGGCAATTTCTATGGTTGATAATAATGAACCCGCTTCTCAGGACATTATTCGCGAAATTTTTTCCTTGACGGGCAAGTCTAGATCAATAGGCTTCACAGGTCCTCCGGGTGCTGGGAAGAGTTCTCTAATTGGAGCATTGATACACAATTTTAGAACTATGGGCTATAGAATAGCTATCCTTGCAGTGGATCCCACCAGCCCAATCACTGGGGGAGCAATCCTCGGAGACCGCGTTAGGATGCAAGTAACCATGGATGATCACGATGTGTTTATGAGGAGTTTGGCCTCAAGGGGTGCGGTGGGTGGTGTTTCCAATTCACTCAGAAATGTTATGCGGATTCTGGATGTAGCCGGATTCGACCTAATTTTGGTCGAGAGCGTTGGAGCTGGTCAGTTAGAAGTTGAAATTGCTAGAATCGTAGATATTACAACTGTTGTTTTAACTCCACAGACGGGAGATAACGTCCAATCGATTAAGGCTGGCCTAAACGAAATTGGAGATATATACGCAATTAATAAGGGCGATCTAGACGGATCTGGGAATTTATTCAATTCCATCCTGGAATTTGTAGGTGGGACTGAAAAGAAACCTTCAGTGTTGAAGGTTTCTGCGAGAACAGGAGAAGGGATTAATGACCTGGCTTCGCATATAGATGAGAAATTAATAAGTAACAAAGCAGGCATAACAGAGAAGAGGAAAAGGATGTTGAAGAATGAACTACAGGAAATGATATTTAGAGTGGTAGAACAGAGGGCTAGGTCGTTTCTCAAAGACAACCTAGAATACAAGAATTATCTATCTATGGTGATTGAAAAGAAAATTGATCCGTATCAGGCTGCTCAACGAATCTCGGCTATAATTATTAAATAGGAAGTAGAGAATTATGGGCGAATCCAGACCATTTAAAACAGACTCGGGCATAGAGGTAAAGAAAATTTATTCGTATTCTGACATCCCAACGAATGTTGCTGACAACCTCGGATTTCCTGGAGAGTTTCCATACACCCGTGGAATTTACCCTGAAATGTACCGTGGGAAGCTTTGGACAATGAGAATGTACAGCGGATTTGGCAGTGCGGAGGAGACAAATAACAGATTCAAATTCTTGTTGGAACATGGTCAGACAGGTCTATCCCTTGCTTTTGATTTGCCAACCCAAACAGGGCGCGATTCTGATAACGCTCAGTCAGAGGGAGAAGTTGGAAGGACTGGAGTTGCAATCAGCTCGTTGAACGATATGATGACCTGTTTCGAGTCCATACCCCTCGACAGAGTTAGCACATCCATGACCATAAATTCAACCGCCGCTACCCTGCTCTCCTTGTACATTGTCGTAGCTGAGCATCAGGGCGTTTCCCCCGACAAACTCAGGGGGACAACCCAAAACGACATTCTGAAGGAATACATCTCTCGTAATACATACATCTATCCACCGAGACCCTCTCTTCGGCTGATTGGTGATATGATTCAGTATACTTCAAAGAAAGTGCCTCAATGGTATCCGATCAGTATTTCCGGCTATCATATGAGAGAGGCTGGCTCGAATGCCATACAAGAACTCGCCTTTACATTTGCAAACGCAATTGAGTATATAGGCACGTGTAGGCAACGAGGGCTGGACGTTGACTCTTTTGCTCCAAGGCTTTCATTCTTCTTTTGCTGTACTATGGAGTTTTTTGAGGAAATCGCAAAATTCAGAGCTGCTCGTCGAATTTATTCGAAACTAATGAAGGAAAAGTTTGAATCAAAGGACCCAAAATCGTGCCACTTGAGATTCCATGTGCAAACCAGTGGAGAGTCGCTTACGGCTCAACAGGTAGACAATAACATAGTACGAGTGTCCTTACAGGCTATTGCAGCTGTGTTGGGAGGGTGCCAGTCGTTGCATACCAATTCTCGGGACGAAGCTTTGGCGCTGCCAACTGAGGAATCTGTTAAGGTTGCATTAAGAACCCAACAGATAATTGCCAATGAAACCGGGATTACGAAGACTGTCGACCCTATAGGTGGATCGTATTATATTGAGGAGCTCACCTCCACAATCGAAGACGAGGTTCAAAATTATCTAAGGAGAATTGAGGCCATGGGCGGTGCCCTTGCTGCTGTGGAGAAAGGATACTTTCAAGATGAAATTAGGAAAAACTCTTACAGGTTGAAGAAAGAGATAGATCAAAATGAGCGAATCATTGTTGGAGTCAATAAGTTCAAGGATCCGAATGACAGGGAACCTCAACTCAACTTGATAAATCCTGAAGTAGAGAAAATGCAAATATTACGATTGAAAGAATTCAAAGCATCTAGGGATCAAACAAAGGTAGACTCGGTCCTTTCAGAATTGCAGAAGGCTGCAGAGAATGATAATGCAAACTTGATGCCCTATATCATTGAATCGGTTAAAAGCCGAGCCACCCTTGGTGAGATAAGTGCCGTTTTTAAGGAAGTGTTCGGAGCCTATCGTCCAAAGATATCATTCTAACACTTTAGGTCTGAGGTAAGCAGCCACGCCGCGGTTTTTCATTTTGATTCAGAAGTTTCACTAGTCCGTGGAGGAATAGATCCATTTATTCGAGTAGAATAAAAAGGTAAAGGGGCGGATCAACGCTTCACAGTTGATAAATTGGAGGCAATCTCTAGGATATACAAATTAATACCTGAGAAAATTACCATGAGGGCAGATATACTTGAGAATTGATCATATAGCTATTGTGGTAAAGGATCTTGAATCAGCTCTGGGGAATTTTAAGAATGTTCTTAGTATAAGCCATGTAGACTTGGAGGACGTTCCTACTGAAAAGGTTAAGGTTGCCATTTTGAATCTTGAAGATACAAAGATTGAACTGGTACAGCCTCTTGAACCTGATAGTCCGATCTCAAAATTTTTAACAGAGAAAGGTGAGGGGATTCACCATCTAGCCATAACGGCTGATGATATTGAAAAGGACGTTGAGCGTGCCTCTTCTAACGGAGCGAAAATTTTAGGTGGCATTCGCAATGGCTCTTATGGAAGAAAAATAACCTTCATTCACCCCAAATCAGTCAATGGAGTTCTCATGGAGATCTGTCAAGCATCTCCGCAAAGCTGAAAGATTCATTTTTAGTATCGCTCTACTCACGCTAAATAATATGGATAAATATTAGCGCAGGACGCTAATCCCAGCACATGATTTACATTCCAGTACAATTAATCCCTCTTGTTTCACAAGAATTTTAAACTTTTTAGATCCGCATCTGACACAGATGGGGCATTGCCTTGTTCCTTTCATGGATCATCGAACATTTTTATTTCCTGTCAATTTCCACTTATATGGCCTTTCTTAGACCGGAAGAGGCTAAAACACGTTCCTGTTCCGTTCTTGTCTCTTTCAATTTTTTTAAGCGTGATACCCCATCGATTTCTCGTATAAGCAGGGCTACAGGCGATGGAACTAAATTTTGCCAATTACCGTTCCGAACTATCAGATTTCTTATTCGAGTTCCGTTGAAAGACTTGTACTTTACAAATGTGGGGGATCTGACTTTTACATCTTTGGGCAGAAGGAGTTGTACAAATTGATTTCCTGTGTATATCAAAGTGACTCTCGGAAGCATCGACCTAACGCTCTGAAACCAAGTGTAATTATTGTTACTATTTGGCACGGGGAGTATGTAGCAATTGGACATTCTAAGCCCACGCTGTTTTAGGGATTCATGCACCATAGTAATTCTCTCTCCAGCGGTAAAGGGGTCAGTAAAGGAAAAATTGGCGTCCGGACTTCCAATCGCCACAACCAATTCTTCGCATTCAGATAGGATTTGTTCTGCAAGACCTAAGTGACCTAGGTGAAAAGGCTGATATCTTCCTATCATTAACCCCCTAGTAGCATTGTCTACGAACTCTGATCCACCTTCCATTTGTCCAGATCTAGTGTATTCTTTTCAATCTTTTGGAACAAAGGTTGAATTTCCCCGATTCTATGATTTGCCTTCATATCAATTTGTGATGCGATGTTCCAATTCTGGTTATGTACGCTACCGGCAAGACCAAGCTGATTCCAAATCTTTTCTGAAGATTTCGGGAGAAATGGGTCCAACAAAATGGCCAGAGATCGTACAGCGTTTGCAGAAATGTAAAGCGTGTTTTGAGCCGTCTGTCCTTCTACCCAGGGTTTTTTTTTCTGAAAGTACCTATTTAGACTCGTACTAAAATCGAGAATTTCTTTCATCGCTTTTTCAGTTTCGTTGATCGAGATTGCCGAACCAACTAGGTCGGCTGAACCTGAAATTCGATTCACCACTGCAAGATCTATATCATTAAAAACAGATGGATTTGGAATAATACCACCAAAGGTCGCCTTGATAAAAGACAGGGTTCGATGGATAAAGTTGCCAACGTTTGCGATGAGTTCGTTATTAATTCGTTCAATGAACACGTCCCAATCGAAATTTATATCTGTTTGAGAATATGGAGTTACTCTTGCGAGATAAAACCTCAGGTAGTCAGAAGGAAATAATTGCAAGAAATCTCTCAACCCTATATACCAACTTCTGCTCTTTGATATTTTTCGATTGTTAAGCATTAGATGACCTCTAGTAGGAATAGAGTCAGGAAGTTTGTATTCATAGTTAATTCCCATTCGTATAGATGGTAGGAAAAGATAATGATGATATACAATATCCTTTCCAATGAAATGAAAGATCTCTGAATCATTCCATAACTTTTTGCCATCATTATTTCCTGATTCCTTTAGAAGTGCTAAAAAACTAGAGATATAGCAGATGTGGTTATCAAACCATCCGTAAAAGACTTGACCTCTGGCCCGCTCCTTTGGGATCGGCACCCCCCACGACAGATCTCTGGTTATATCCCAGTCGACCAATCCCTCATCAATCCATTTCAAAACATATTTTGTGACGTCGGGTTGGAGATTACTGTTTGTACTTAACCAATCCTTTAATTGTCGCGAAAAGGCTGAAAGTCTAAAAAAATAATGTGAGCTTGTTTTTTTAATTGGGACTTTACCACAGATTCTACATTTGGGATCCAAGATCCTCTCCGGAACCCTACCGCAATTTTCACAAAGGTCCGAATATTGATTTTCGGAGTGGCAAAAAGGGCATTTTCCCACTACGTATCTGTCTGGTAGAAACTTCTTGTCAAACTCACAAAAAAATTGGACAACATCCTTTATGTAAATATGTCCATTCTTGTCGAGTTTGTTGAAAACTTCTTGCGTTAGCTGAACGTTTTCCTCCGAACTGGTCTGAGAAAAGTAGTCAAAGGAGATATCCAAAGATCGGAAGTCCCTCAAATCATTATCTCTCCAAGATTTTACATATTGTTGTGGTGTTACTGACTCTTTCTCGGCATTTATAAGGATAGGAGTACCAAAATCATCGGTCGCACAGAGATGACAGACCTTTTTTTGTCGGTGCCTCCAATATCGAGTAAATATGTCGGCCGGTAAATAAGTCGAAGCTATATGGCCTAGATGTATTTCTCCATTCGCATACGGTAATGCACTCGTGATTATTAGACTTTTCATGAGTCGTTTTGCAACCAGTATTCAAACGTGATTTAGGTCGGGATTTTAAACTTATCCTTGGTAAAAGCCTCATGGCACAAATAAAATGATTTATAGTTACTACGCTCTACATCGATGCCAAAGTAGTCCAATGCGTACTCTGAGATCTTGCGGTCAATGTGCATCGGAACATTATGCACCCGAGATTCTAGTGAACCCTTTTTTTTGGCCAGATAAATTATAGACATCAATTGATTCGCAAATGACAATGCCATAACTTCCGGAGGATGTCCTTCGGCACCCACCAGATTAATCACCCTACCTGAGGCGAGCAGATAAACAAATTTATCCTTAACCATATACCGCTGCACATTAGGCCTAATTTCCAGTGGTTTCTGATCCTGTGATTTCATATAATCAATATCAATTTCAAAATCAAAATGTCCTGCGTTACAAAGGAATACCCCATCCTTCATTCTGTTAATATGCTCCTTTCTAATAATTCTGTAGCCGCCGGTACATGTAACGAAGATGTCCCCGTACCTGCATGCAGAAGCCAAAGTACGTACTTCATAACCTTCCATGTATGCCTCTAATGCTCTGATTGGATGGATTTCAGTTACTGTAACAATCGCTCCCATCCCACGTAACCGGGATGCAACTCCTTTTCCTACCCAACCAAAGCCGCAAACAACCACATGTTTGCCAGGAAGGAAGACTGATGTAGTTCGCAATAGCCCATCGACCGTACTCTGCCCCGTACCATAGCGATTATCGAACAAATATTTGGTTTGTGCATTGTTAACGGCTATTATTGGATATTTAAGCTGTTTCCCATATTCCAATTCCTTAAGTCTTGTCACACCACTTGTAGTTTCTTCTGTCCCAGCTACAATGCTATTCTCCCAATACTGGTGGGCCATTAGGTGAAGTTCAGCCCCATCATCAGTAACAAGTTCGGGCTTAAACCTAATCACTTTCAACATGCTGTCGTGATACTGTTTAGAGGATTCACCCCTAGTCGCGAAGATTTGTATCCCCTGATCTTTAAGGAAGCTAGCAATGTCATTCTGAATTGACAATGGATTTGCGGAGCATAATGCAATTTCTGCTCCCAGTTCTTTTAAGGCCATGATCAGAACGGAAGTCTCTTTTGTAATGTGTAGACATACCCCTAATCTTATTCCTTCTAATGGTAACGCCTTGGAGGTAGCTAAGTCCGTAGTAATACGCTCTAAAATTCTCATTCTAGACTTTGCCCATTCATGAGATTTATGACCCTGAGCTACTAGGCTTGTTCTGGAAGATCTATCTGTCAATCTATTTAATTTTGGGAGAAAGATTGCTAAATAATTTATCTTAGCGCATTTATTAGATTAAAGGATTGAAGTTCGTAATTGGTCGCGTTTGAAAGTGAATCTATCGATGTTTCATTGAGCTTTGGATCACCTGTTTCTACAAAATCCCTAAAGAGAGCATAGCTTGTACGCTCAAAATTTAAACTTTCTATGTAAAGATCCAGTGCTTCCTGGTACTTTAGGGGAGGCTTAAAGGATGAGGCCCTATTTACCAAAAGATCATACTCCGATAGGACAGAATTAGTCACCTTGACGAGCTCGAGATCATCATATTGATCACTTTCCCACTTCTCAATTTCATTGTGATATTTTTCAGTTACGGCAGTCGCCGATTCAACCAACGAATAGTAGTTCTGCAAGAATATCTTTTCCTCGGCAATTTGTGAACTGGAGATAAAAACAAGATAGATCCCAGCAGACATTAGTGCCACTATTATTCCAATCACGATATAGGTCTTAAATCGCTTTTTCGACACGGCGCTCTATAACCTAGTCTACCCAAACTATCAGAAATAAATGTTCCATTTGCGCTATATCGTTCATAACTTGGAAAGTTACTTAAGAGCTAAGAATAACTGAAGTTACCTTTTGTTGCCTCTGAAATATACTGTATTACATATAGGGGCTGCATTTTTCAACCTTCTTCCAGAATGAACCCCCTGAACGGTCCATTAATTCTACACAGTATTTTTCCATGAGTGTAGACCTTATTTCATCTGATTCCCTGTACTTTTGTTCCGCCCTTAGTTGGTCTCTTCTAACGATAATGGCGCTTATCTCTTGAACTTCACTTTCCGAGATATCGACTAGTTTTAGACCAAGTAAATCCATTATCTTAAAGTACGTATTGCCAGCTATTGTAGCAAGTTCCTTGCTTAATCCATTAGAGAGAGCTATTCTGTTAAGTCGAGTCACAAACTCCAGAAAAATCTTTAGAGCCAATGATGAGTTGAGATCGCTGCCCAGTGCCATTCTAAATTTCTCTAAAGATTTTCTTGACAGATCGCTTACTGCTTTGAGCTTTTCAGCATTGTGGATCCCGCTTGCAAACCTCAATTCCCAGCCGCAATTTTCAATGGTATTCCAATTGCGCTTCATCTCGGCCAAAACATCCTCTCTGTAATCAAGTGGTTTTGAATAGTGGACAGAATAGGAAAAAAGTCTGATTACATTTGCTCCCCATTTAGCTAGCGCATTCTCAACAGTGATAATATTCCCTAATGACTTTGACATTTTTTCATTGTTAAATGTTACCATACCGCAATGAAGCCAGAGCTTTGCAAATGGCAGATTTGAATAAGACTCGGATTGAGCGATCTCATTTTCGTGATGTGGAAAAATGAGATCGTTTCCACCTGAATGAATTTCTATAGGTCTCCCAAGGTACTTCTCTACCATGGCTGAGCATTCGATGTGCCATCCTGGCCTACCTGTTCCCCACGGGCTCGGATAAAATGGTCTGGAAGAAGTAAATTTCCATAACGCAAAGTCCAACGGGTGCTCCTTAGTATAGTCAATTTCGACCCGAGCCCCTGCCACCAAATCGTTGAGCGGTTTTCTTGAAAGCTTCCCGTATTCGGGATACGAGTTTACTCTAAAATAAATGCCATTTGTCGTTATGTAGGCGTGACCATCCGTTAGTAACTTATTAATCATGCTCGTCATTTCAGTGATATTTTTAGTGGCTTTTGGATATTTCTCCGCCTGAAGTATGTTCAACCTATTAAAGTCTTTTTGATATTGGAGTATGAATTTGTGAGCAATTTCTTCAGCACTCGTCTCTTCTTCCTCTGCCCTCTTAATTATTTTATCATCAACGTCTGTAAAATTCTGCACAAACTTCACCTTAAAACCTGCGTCTCTTAGAAGTCTGTTAAGCAAATCAATAACTACTATAGTCCTAGCATGTCCTATGTGTGATTTATCATAAACGGTAACACCACACAAATAGATTCTAATGACATTATCCTGATGAGGTATTTGTTCAAAGTTTCTTGTAAGGGTGTTAAAGAGTCTCATATTTATGACATTAGCTAACCGCTACACATTCTCTATTTCAATGTATATTTGACCATCAATTACTTTAACTTCGTACGTATTCAACCGAACACCATCCAGGTAATCTAATAGCTGCCCTGTTCTAATATTATAATGCCAAAAATGCAATGGACACTCAACTACTTCCCCTTCTAACTTTCCAGGGGCCAGTGAGCCATCTTGGTGACGGCATATAGCTTCTATCGCGTAATACCTGTCATTGGCATGGAAAAGAGCTATGCGAGTATCTCCAATCTTAACTTCCTTGCCAGCGTTTTCCTTTATATCCCCCACTTCTCCAACTTTTACGAGAGCCATTATTGAAATATTTCCTTAGAGTTTCTTAGCATGTTTTAAAACATATGAATTTATCTAGTAGGCCTCGTTTTAAATCATTTCTTGTAGAACATTCTGCGATTGAGCAATTGTTTGTGAATCTATATATGGATGAAGTTGCCACTGCTCCTTATTGGACCGTCAGAGCGGGATCGGTAAAAATAGAGGAAAATTAAGGTCGTGTGCTTTGTGTTCCAAGAATCTTGGACCTGATCGGGTGGTTGCATTGTGCGACGATTGCTTGAAGATTGCTGACTGTTGCATCGGCTTGGAGCGCGTTTCCGAAACGAAATGAATGTGCTATTCGACGGTTTTAAGCGTGTCCGTCACTGTAATGACGCCAATAACTTCCCCTTTTTCACTTACCAATACGCATTTTGAAAATCTTACAAGAGGTATAAGTGCTTTCGCAGGTACTGAAACATCTACTATTGGAGGCGGTGGTTCCATAATGGCCGATACTGTCATCCGTTTGATATCTTTTTGATCTTTTTCGATCATGATTCGTGCCAGGAGGTCTTCGCTTACGACACCCATCAATCTAGAGTCATGAAAGACAGGGAGTTGGCTTATCGAATATTTCCTCATTAATTCAATTGCATCATGAAGTGTATCATTTCTTTGAACAAACCTTAATGACCGGCTGCAGATGTCTCCTGCCTTAATCGATGACTGGCCCTCCATAGAATTGAGTACTTCAAATATTTTCCTGGCTGTCTCATAGCTGGGTTTACATCGTCCAGATTCTATCTGGTTAATCATTGAAGTGCTAATACCGGATTGTGCGGCCAGATTCCTTTGAGTAAGTCCCAGTCTTATCCGCAACTGCTTTATATATTGAAGGTTGGGAAGCATGATTGCTTGCCTTTTTTTGTTGTCTTCTCTTATAACTTATGGCAATCTAACTGTCTCCCTAGCACTTGTGTTTGATAACCTTATATTCCATACCTGTTGATGTGATATGTTTTGTCTAAATGTCCAAGAGCGTTGCTTCAGAAAATAAATGGGATTCAGTGAGGAGATATAAACTCACACGCATGATTAATGAGCTGTCTGGTATTTCTGGACACGGTACTGAGCTTGTTACCGTCTATATCCCTCCTAGAAGACCAATTTACGATGTTATTGCTCAACTGAGAACAGAAGCAGGAACAGCCTCTAACATTAAGTCTGATCTGACAAGAACTCACGTTCAAGATGCATTGAGCAGGACAGTTGAACAATTGAAGTTGTTTAAGGAGACGCCAGAAAATGGTTTGATAATATTTTGTGGCGCCCTTCCAACCGGAAAAGGCATAGGCACAGAGAAAATAGAAATATTTCCGGTTCTGCCTCCTAAACCTGTACAGATACAGCTCTACAGATGTGACGACCATTTTTGGACCGATCATTTGAAGGATATGTTGAAGGATGACAAGGCAATGGGGCTTCTCACAATTGACACTCAAGAGGCAGGACTAGGAGTATTATCGGGAGATAGATGGCAAGTGGAAGACACATTGACTTCGGGTGTCTCAGGTAAACATAGACAAGGTGGTCAATCAGCACGAAGATTTGAACGGTTAAGGGATAACGAGCTAAATGAGTACTACAAGAGAATAGCGGAAAGGGCTCATAGGATTCTGATCGATCAACATAAAGTCAAGGGGTTAATTGTAGGTGGACCAGGACCCACCAAGGATACTTTTCTCAAAGAAGAATATTTGGACTATCGACTCCAGGGCAGCGTTGTAGCCGTACTAGATACCTCATATTCAGGTGAAGAAGGTGTTAGGGAGTTGGTAGATAAGGTCAATGAAGAGGGCGTCATGGATGGATACCGCCTGATGGAGGAAAAAAAAATTGTGAAAAGATTCATGAAGGAGGTCTATTCTGACAAGATGTTAGGGATCTACGGCATTAGTGATGTTATAAAGTCACTGCGAAATGGCATCGTAGACCTAGTTATAGTTACTGATGATATTACAGTTACGGTAGTCGAGACTAGATGTAGGAAATGCGCTAACCGTGATATTGAGATAGTAGAGAGGCCACGTCTATTGACGACTAGGCAAGAATTGCTTTCCAGTTCATGCAAGAACTGTGGGAACCCCGATCAAGAAATCAAAGAGAGGGACATTGTAGAGTACTTGGAAGAACTTGCCAGTTCAACAGGCGCAGGGTTGGAAATAATCTCGGGAAAATCTGAGGAAGGGGCTCAAGTTTCTAGTCTTGGACAAGTGGGCGCGATCCTCCGGTTTAGGCCTAGTGCCGACTAAGAAGCCATTCAAGTCTTGAACCAGACTCCTTAGCCTTCCATTACATTGCTGAGCAGGATACTTCTCTCCTTTCTCTCCCGGCCTAGTGAGGTCGATAACCTTTTAGATGGTAGAAGATGTATACTATCCAAGGACCATGAACCTCTGTTACATTTGTAATTCGAAGGCTGGAAGCAAATTTTGCCCAGTGTGCAATCGGCCGGTTTGTAAGAACTGCATGAAAAATTTCCCCTTCTCTGAAAGTCTATGTTTAGAATGCGCAAAGGAAATAAGAACAGGACTGGGGGGCGTACGGAAGGATGAAGAGATATTCTAGCACTTTAGGAGGTTTTGAAAAAATGCCCTTACCCATAAATAATTCTTCGCGTCGAGTTTACTATTGTTTATGTGAGGTGCGTAAGCAATCACATGGGTAACATCACTCGTTCCCTGAGAAAGAATAGTTGAATGCGAAGGATAATTGGTTTGAAATCTGCGCTAGACTATGCAATATAACCTGGGCAATAAAGATGGGCTGAACATTAAATAGCTAGATTTTTCTTTATCTTAGTTGCTAATTCCTCAAGTTCTTTATAGTCTGTAACCTTTCTAGACGGCCACTTCCCATCTCGACTATCTTTTTCATATCTTGGAATTATATGTACATGAACATGAGGAACGATCTGGTTTGCAGCTTTGCCGTTGTTTTGTCCAGTGTTAAGACCTTGCGCGCCAGTGGCGTTAAAAACGGCGGATGCTATAGTGTGGACTACTCTGTACATGTTTCCAACCTCTGTGTCAGTCATCTGAAAAAGATCACCGTAATGGTACTTAGGAAGCACAAGCGTATGTCCCGAGGTAATAGGATATTTGTCCATGAATGCCAAAAAAGTATCATCTTCATAAACTTTCGCCACAGGGGACTGGCCTCTAATTATCGCACAGAAGACGCAGTAGATGTTAGTATCAGACATCTATTTAACTTCTTAATGGACGACGACTAGGTTTATTTATTGTTTAGGATTGAGAATCTCCTCTATTGAAATACAATATCTAATCCTACATTCGTCCGGCGCAACATATCTCATAAATATCATGAGATTATCTTCATATGATAATGGTAGAAACAGTTGAGCTAGAAACTTTTGATTTGGTCTTTTCATTTCATTGTCCAAAATGCGATTATTTAAATGAGGAGATTTCAGCAAACGATCTTCTCAGTGGAAATGCAGAATGTGGAATGTGCGAGACAGAATTCAAAGTCGAAGGCCTAGACACAATAAAACTTACTGCAACGATTGAGTAGTCTGATCATTATTTCCTGATTCCTAATATTAAAATAAGTATTGCAAGTCCTTATCTTTGTGAACTTACGAAGCCGCAAGGTTATCGAAGGTGGTGCAAGAGCACCACAAAGGTCTTACTATAAATCCATGGGCCTGACAGACGACGATTTGTCAAAGCCGATGGTAGCGGTATCTTCAACATGCAACGAAGCTACGCCATGCAATGTTCATCTTGGACGGTTGGCACAGTATGCAAAAGATGGAGTGAAAGATATTGGTTGCACACCAAGAGAGTTCACAGCTATATCGGTTTCGGACGGTATTGCGATGGGTCATGAAGGAATGAAAGCTTCATTGGTTAGCAGAGAAATCATTGCGGATTCTATCGAAGTAATGATGATAGCTCACCAGTATGATGCACTTGTTGGGATATCTGGATGTGATAAGAGTTTACCGGGGACATTGATGGGGATGGCTCGCATAAATCTTCCTTCTATATTCGTATATGGTGGTTCAATATTGCCTGGTATCTGGAACGGCAAACAGGTTACTATACAAGATGTTTTTGAAGCTGTCGGTAGTTACGAAGCGGGCAAGATGAGTATGGCGGAACTTGTAAGTTTGGAAAATGTTGCATGTCCTTCTGCAGGATCATGTGCAGGTATGTATACTGCCAATACGATGGCATCCGTGGGCGAGGCACTAGGCATGTCGTTGCCAGGCAGTTCCACCGCACCAGCAGAAAGCGAGAAACGAAGATCTACTTGTTATACGACAGGAAAGACAATTGGCGCGCTTATAGAAAATGACATTCGACCAAAGGATATATTGACGTTTGAAGCCTTTGAAAATGGAATCGCCATGGCCAATGCCATCGGCGGGTCTACTAATGCCGTATTGCATTTAGTCGCGTTGGCGAAAGAAGTAGGTATAGACTTGACACTGTCAGACTTCGAGAGAATTAGAAGGCGAACACCACATATTGCGAATATGAGGCCAGGTGGAGCTTACGTAATGATCGATCTTGAAAAGATAGGAGGCATACCCGTGATCATGAAGATGCTTCATGAACGGGGTCTTTTCAATGGCGAAGTAATCACTGTAACGGGTAGAACTATGAAAGAAAACCTGGATCATGTCAAAGTCGATTTATCTGATCACAGTCAGTTGGTCGCCCCGGTAAGTGCACCTTTTCATTCGCAGGGAACACTCAAGGTGCTTACCGGTACATTGGCCCCTGACGGGGCAGTAGTTAAGATCGCCGGGCTAAATGCAACTCGATTTCGTGGCAAAGCGAAGGTGTTTGACGCAGAAGAAGGAGCATTTGAAGCAATTTCAAATGGACAAGTGATTGAAGGTGATGTGGTGGTCATCAGATATGAAGGCCCTAAAGGAGGCCCAGGCATGAGAGAAATGCTCGCAGTAACTGCTGCTCTTGTGGGACAGGGGCTAGGCCAGAAGGTTGCGATGGTGACTGACGGAAGATTTTCGGGAGCTACTAGAGGACTTATGATTGGCCATGTTTCACCCGAAGCGATGGAGGGCGGACCCATTGCGATCGTTAGAGCCGGCGATCAGATAGAGATAGACATTGAAAAAGGATCTGTTGACCTTATGGTGGAAAGCACTGCAATTGAGGAGAGATTAAAGAGTTGGAAACCAATCGCAAATCGATATGTTTCAGGAGTTTTGGCGAAATACGCATCGTTGGTTCAGTCCGCGTCCGACGGTGCGATAACTCTCCCTATAACTACGAGACCAAGATAAATTTCTAACCCCCGATTTAATGACGATGTATAAATATGAACAGTGAGGTCGGTTATATATGATAAAAATTGGGCTAATAGGCAAGACCAATACTGGTAAGACTACCTTCTTTAACTCTGCTTCCCTTTCTTCTGCGGATATCTCTAACTATCCATTTACTACGAAGGTTCCTTCAGTTGCGAATGCAAATGCTATTACATTATGCGTTCATAAAGAATTAGGAGTCAATGACAATCCACATAATTCGCGCTGTGTAGATGGCTGGAGATTCATTCCCATAGAAATAGTTGACCTTCCTGGATTAATAAAAGGTGCTTGGGAAGGAAAAGGTTTGGGTAATCAATTCCTTTCGGTAGCAGCTCAATCTGACGCCCTCCTTCACATAGTCGATGTCTCAGGTAGTATTGACGCTTCAGGGAGAGTAGCAGAACCAGGCACCGGGGATCCTATTGCGGATATCGCAGATATCGAAGAGGAATTAGTAATGTGGTATCTAAAATTGTTTGAAGGTAATCGTGACAAAATAGCACGCTCGATCCATGCCGGAGTAGATACGATAAATTCCATTACAGAAATTTTTAGAGGAATCGGGGTAAAGGAGCATCACGTCAAGGCAGCTATCATGGCGAACAACTTGACTGATACCAAGATCGATGATTTCACGTCTGAAATTACTAAGGATTTTGTTTGGTCCCTACGAGAGCTTTCAAAGCCGACTTTGATAGTTGCAAACAAAGTTGATCTCCCATCCTCCTCAGATAATTTCAAAAGACTGCGAGAAGAATACAAAGATCTAATTATCGTGCCTGCGAGTGCAGATGCTGAACTAACGTTAAGGAGGGCCGAACATAGAGGATTGATCAAATACCTTCCTGGTGACGAACGATTTGAAATCTTAGATCAGACGGGATTGAATGAAAAACAAAAATGGGCCCTCAATTTTATCAGAAGGGACATTTTGGGAGAATATATGAGGACAGGGGTGCAATTTGCAATAAATGTTGCAGTTATGAAACTACTAAGAATGAATACTGTATATCCAGTGGCTAACCCTTCAAAGTATTCTGATAGGAATGGGAGAGTCTTACCCGATGTATATCTGATGGAGGCTGGGTCAACAGTGGAGGATCTTGCGCGTACAGTTCATAGCGACCTATCTAGAGGTCTTCTCTATGCAGTAGATGCAAGAGATGGATTGAGGCTCCCAGTCAATTATCACTTGAAGGATCGCGATGTGTTGTCTATTGTCTCCTCGGGTAGAAAGAAAAGATGATCCCAGGTTTCGTCATAACTCGACCTAATACAGATAAGCTTTTATCTCTAAGTGCCTGAAAGGGAGTTTAGGATTGTCTGATTCTGGAATTCTCGGAGGAGTGATCTACGAATGTATGCGCTGCGGCACACACGTAACGGTCGAAGAGCTATCCCGGTTGCCGGAGATTAAGTGTATCTGTGGCTTCAGAGTCTTTAGGAAGGCCAGACAACCAATAGTCAAGCAGCTAAAGGCAGTTTAGAGGGCATGTCTGCTTAGTCAGACACTAGGCTATTTCCATACGTTTTTTAGCGAGGCTCTGGGATTATATAACTATGAAAGTGAAGTGTCCGGACTGCGATGGCGTAGCAGACCTATCTGATAATTTCAGTTTTGTGCGATGCGACAAATGCCATTTAGACTTGACGTACGGGGAGTATGTCAGA
>DASQUV010000049.1:0-3683 GCA_035641095.1 Nitrososphaeraceae archaeon | reverse complement strand
GAATACATCAATATCACTAAAATTGGTGGCCTTTTTTACAGAAGCTATTCTCTCAGCACGTTCTACAGCTGAGGCATTGATATCGTATCCATAGGTATCAAAACCTCTATCAAAAAGATACTTTGCTACTGGTAGGCCGAGCTGACCTAGGCCAACGACTAAAACTTTTTCGAAGACGCGTGGCTCCTTGTGATTTTCAATATTGCGATCATTCTTCACGAATTCTGATCTACGTGTAGTTAGTTTATCCCTCAATCTTAGACTGTAATTTGGGCCCAAACTTGGACGTGGCTTGGAGTTTGCTTTCGTTTTGATGTTAGTATCCAATGCCCTGTAATTAACTCATTGAATGATTTAACGTTGACGGTAATATTACTCCAATTAACAGACAATTGCATTTGATGACTGACTTAATCCTATACTTTCAAGGTATTAAACGTCCTTCTTACCGCAAGTGGATTAGAAGTAGTAGAAATTGCATTCTTTAGTATCTATTGCAATCATTTCTGTTATCGTCTACAGGCTTTATTTTGTCAGGAAAAATTCCTTATACGACTCTAGGAGAATGAGACAGAGCCGACATATGATCGATCGTCCGAAGTTTCAGATACAATAGGTCAATGATAAGAGACAGTTCATCTGTCATAATGAGTACCTACGTTCCATGGCTATTACTGTAAACAGTTTTCTAAATGTCAGGAGAAATTCGATTTATTTCAGCCACTGATTTCTATTAGAGGCCCCAATTCTTCAGTGCGTCTTGGATTACTAATATTCAATTTTTTATCTATCTCTCTAAACACCCATTCGTCATAAGAGGTTGTATCAGTGAGCACAAATAATTCGACTCTCTTCACGCCATCGAACGATTCTACCTTCTTCAGAATGCCATCCGCAGCGAAAATATCCTGGCTAAACAAAAGAAAATTAATTACATTATCTGGATCAGTTATAGGAAGCTGAAAAAGGATGTTTTCTCCCAATTGTTCGTAAATGCGTCCAACTATTTGATGATAAGATGATCTGTCAAGTGTGTTTACGACCAAAGCAAATTGGATATACCCTACAGTATGAACAGGGTTACACAAGATAAAAAATTTTAGCACATTATCATCTTTTAACTTTGTCAGTCTTCGGTTAACTGTTCTGGCCGATATAGAAGTCTCCCTAGCAATATCATTCATTTCCATCCGGGGGTTGGATACGAGACACTTGATTATTCGTAGATCGGTTTCTGTAAGTTCGTGCTTTATACCCGTATTTGATGACGGGAATTTTGAAGGTATAGTTGACAAAGAGGAGGATAGTTTGCTTGTAAACATGATATGCACACTAGCAGGTTTTAGTGAATCAAGCAGAAGCCCGAGCTTATCTTCGTGTCCCTCCTTTATAGCTAAACAAAACGTAGAAATACCTCCCATACATTTGGAGTGAATTGATACATCTCCAACAAGATTCAATCGGTTGATAATATCATCCGTGTTTGCAGTATGCTCCCGTACAATGAGCATACATCCAACTCCGTATCCAAGTGCAACTGGATTCACTTTGAGGACGAATTTTTCGATTACTCCAGTGGAGATCATTCTATCCACTCTGGCCTTCACACTTTTAGATGTCATACCAATAGCGGATCCGATACTCATGAAAGATTCTCTACAATCCTTTGACAAAATTTTGATAATTTTCAAATCCTTTTCATCCAAGACAAGGCGTTGAATTTGCATGATTCCCTGTACTAAGGTCGGTCAACCATTTAAACTTATTGTTCTTTATTTGGAGTAGCGCTACCGTTATCGATAAATAATGTAAGCTACATACGAAATTGTGGCAAGAGACGATGGCATGACAAATATCCTAGCTTATCTGATAAATTCAAATAGAATGATTTCGAAAAACGATCGTCTAGCTAGTCATTTCCATTGTGATACTGGAGCGCTGAATCTGGGATTGTTTGTCAGATGATGCCTAATATCGATCCTGATGGGATGCAGAAAATTGCAAACCAATTCGATAGCCTCCTAACTTTATTTCAAATGTATTTGCCAAACGTTGACCCAGACCTTATTTATGATCTTTTAACAAGATTGCGAGATAATCCAGCTATGACACCTGCATATACCATAGAGGTATACACAGGAAAGCAGGTAGATTCGAAAAAGACAATTGATTTCATCTACAAGATCACAGGAGCGATGGCTATGGTTTACGATGACAACACCCATTACGTCATAAATCAAAAGCTAACATTAAATATGCTCAAGAAAATTTCCGATATGGATGGGGTTATCGAAATAACCGGGGCGCCTACCACTTTAGGCTGTTGGTTCTCTGACTCCACCAAAAGACGAGGAATATAATTACCCGCACACACTTACCTTATTACTGCTTGACTTTAGTGGATTGTCAAGAGAGTAGATACTCTGTCCAGTATTGGGATAAGTATTTCCGCTAACGTTAAATAACGCCACTCCAATAACAATGAAGATGCGTAGACCTGACAACCCTGACCTAGAAGAAGAAAGACGCGTTTTCATTGAGGAAGGCCTTGAAAGCAAAAACATCATTGGTCGCAGAGCTTGGTTTACCCTTGCGCTGCTGAGCAGCACCCTTCTGACGGTTTTCTTCTCGGAGACGATGCTTCTTCCCGCAATACCTGAAATTATACAGGATTTTAAAATAACTTATGGGACAGCAGCATGGATATTCAGTGCTTACTTAATTGTGGCTGCTGTAATGACACCAGTTGCAGGTAGGCTATCTGATCTTTACGGGAAAAAGAAAGTTTTACTTGTACTACTTTCCATATATATAACTGGGCTTGTTGCAGGTGGCTTTGCAGACAACATATCAGTTCTCCTCGTCACCAGAATAGTCCAAGGTGTTGGTCTGGCGGCCGTCCCGGCTGCCTTTAGCCTTCTTAGAGATACTTTTCCTCCATCCAAACTTGCCATTGCTATCGGGGTATTTGGATCTGCATATTCAGCGGGTTCTGTAGTTGGCCTATTGGCGGGGGCAAGCATAATTCAAAACTTTGGATGGCATTCAACATTTCTGGCTATAATCCCATTCGCCATTTTAGTAACGGTAATGATTGCCAAGTTTGTTAAAGAAGATAAAAAAATGCGTAATCTGAATTTGGCGGAACCTACAACAGGTACTCTGACAAGAAAGCGGCTATCATTTCCAATAGACATCAAGGGAGTGGCAGCCCTATCTGTAACGATCACTTCATTTCTGATTGCTCTTACCCTTATACAGATAGGAGTTGATTCTCAGAATATAATGCAAATTGCTGGTGCGTTCATTGTTTCTGCAATTTCATTATCGATCTTTGTCATCCTGGAGAAAAGGATCGTGCCTCCTTTTCTGGACTTAAGATTACTAAGACACAACACGCTTCTGCCTTCATTCATCTTGCTGATAGCTGCTGGTATTACCATGTTTATGATTTATCCAACCATAGTCCAATTAGTTAGAAGCCCAATCCCACTAGGATTTGGAGGCGATTCGGTAGATGCTGCAAATGTTCAGTTGCCCTTTATGATTACTTTCCTGGTATTTGCAAGTATCACTCCCCTAGTCATAAATCGGATTGGGAGCATAAAACCCATGATAATTGGCGGAGCAATAAGTCTAATTGGTGCAATCGGATTAACTCTATTCCATTCTACAGAATGGAC
>DASQUV010000048.1:0-4384 GCA_035641095.1 Nitrososphaeraceae archaeon | reverse complement strand
ATTCAAATTACTGGTTTCAGTTCGCGAATTTCTTTGTCATATTCTGTGTGCAGAGTTATTAAAAACCTGTCATTTATCATCAATTAAAGTTATCACCGTTAATTTTTCTACAGGATACGGCCTTCAAAAAAAGTAATCTTGGACATGGTGCAGTTGGTTAAACTCTGAAAAGGTTTTAAGATTGAAATGATTCATTTCGTATAGTGTTTGTTCTGATATGTCGTGAAACTGGCCTAGATTGTGATTTTGTCATAAGGGGCAAAACAATGGAAGAGTTCTTAAAAAATGGCGCGAACCATGCAACACGAAGACATGGTATGTGCAATGAGGATATTTACTTAAATGATATCCCAGTCAGTCTGTTGTGTCATTTCTTTAGTGAAGAAAATAGAGAAGATTAGATATGACTAAAATATTATTTCTTGCGAGCTCTCAAATATTGTTTTAATGCATCTATGAATAGTTCCGTGACTGTAGTTTGTTTGTCTATGGCCAAGTGTTTGTAATCATTTAGTATATCCAGAGGAATCTTAAAGGATGTTCGTGTTATACCTTCTTCTTCATTTTCATTATCTTCTTCTCTTTGCTTTGACATATAGTTATTCATATGTCATGCAATATATATGTATTGCTATGCAGACATACGTTTATATCTCACATGTATGCATACAGATGTATGGATATACAAGCAAAAAGATATTTTGATAACAGAATAAAAGTGACGCCAAGACAACTAAGGCATAGATCCAGAACTGAAGTAATTTCATCTGTTCTTGAAGCGACCAATGGCAACAAGTTAAGGATGGCTGAGATTCAATTCAAGTCATATCTGTCCTACAATATTCTAAAAGAATACTTGGTTCACCTACTCCAGGGCGATCTTATTGAATACATCGAGGGAGAAAGGACGTTTAAAACAACCCCAAAAGGGATCCAGGCATTGCAAACATATAATAAAATGGAAGAAATGTTAGTTATGACACCTCAAGTCTAGTAAATTAAAACTACGAAGATTATCAATCATATAAAAGAATTCTGATTTTCCGTGCGAAAAATAGTATACGATAGTTCATCTCTGAAGGATGTACGTACTACGTCTTAATTCATCCGAATTAAGGAAACGGGATTACCGAAGGAATTTGTTCCTCAATATTTCCCATGTTATCATCGTCACCGTCATTATTGGTTCCATCTTCTGACGAAGACTGAGGACAATCTACTGCTGCAAGACGTAGGTACGCCTTTCGTGAAGGACTTGACCCAAGGGGCAAAAGATATCGTTAATGATCCTACTTCGCTAAGGACAAATTAATACAAACATATGCAAGTTAGTCCGGATTTTAATTATACAAGATTCTTCTAGTAGTTACATTAGTTATAAATAAGTATAGATGTCTTCACTAATAAAGATAAGTAATGCCGCGGCAACTCAAACCTAGGTCCAGATCAGAAATAATTTCGTCAATTCTTGAAGTAACTAACGGCAACAAGGTAAGGGTTACAGAGATTCAGTTCAAGACATATTTGACATATAATATTCTAAAGGAGTACTTGGTTCACTTACTTCAATGTGATCTTATCGAGTACATAGAAGGAGAGAGGGCATTCAAAACTACTCCTAAAGGTATGCAGGTAATGATGACATACAATAAGATGGAAGAATTATTCATTAAGACTCCTCAGGTTCAAAGGTCAGATCTGTAGAGATTTAAGACTTTTAGAATTGTACCTAATTCTGTAAGTCGGATTGTAATAAATAATCTAGTATCCAACTACGGAACGATGTACTAAGTAGAAATGTAATATACAGACATCACTATTTGCGCGCGCATATACGTCAACAAATCCTTCAAAACCCTTATTCAATTGTTTTCACTAGTACTTGCCAAGGAATTTGCAGTATTACATAGGATGTTCTGTATGGTCCTATTCATCCTGGCAGGGGCCATTCTATCCTAAGGGTATTGAAAACTCGAAATGGTTAAGATACTAATCTAAGGTCTTTAATTACGTTGAAATAGATTCGTCTTTCTATAGAATTCCAAGTGAATTCATGGTCAAGAATTGGTATAATCGGACTCCTGAAAACTTTCGATTTACTGTAAAATTCCCTAAAGTTATAACACATGATAAGAGACTATCAGATTTTGATGAGGATCAACTAAATTATTTCTTTGAATCTATCTCCAAATTAAAGGAGAAATTACTGGCATTACTGATTCAGTTGCCACCATCAATAGATATTGTTGAAGGCCTAGATGCTCTTAGAAATATCCTTCCTTATCTTCACAAAGGGTTCAGATATGCCGTAGAAGTACGACATCGATCATGGTTTCAGGATCTTGCATACAATTTCTTCAAGAACAATCAGATGTATGGAGTCAACTTGCAGAAATCCGAACGCCTCCAATAGTCACTTCTGATTTCATTTACGTACGGTTAATCTGAGATAGAAGTATTCAGGAGGAAGATTTTGGTACTGTTCAGATTGATAGAATAAAGGAGATGAAGAAAGTTGCGCGCAACTTCAGGAGAGACTCAAATACCGGAGGTGACATGTCTGGGGTTAAGTTTTCAATTGTTGCCGCAAATAATCATTATGCAGGATTCGGTCCTGGAACCGTTAATATCTTTAGACAATTATTGGGTCTAGAGGAAGTTAATGAGGCGATGAATTTGTCACCTCAGATGACCTAGAAAGTGAAGACAAAATTGGCACAAGTAAACGGGTCATCAAGACCAAACAAACAAGTCTCTCTGACTTCCTGCAGTGAATTCATTACGTAAAATTCACCGGAACTCAATGTTCCTCTAAATACTATCGCTAATTGTTAACTTCAACATCAAATCCCTTTAGTTGTTCCTGAAACTGTTCCCCTGCTTTTAAGAATTTATAAGAAAGAGATGGTCAGAGCAAAGAAGAAAAAACAAGGACAAACACAGCCTTTTGATGTAGTAGTATTAGATTACAAGACGCCTAAACTAGATGGTCTGCAAGTAGCAAAACAGATTCTCAATTGGAATCCAATGCAGCGTGTCATATTTGCTTCTGCATTTGTAATGGAGACGCTCAGAGATTCTGTAAAAGAATTAGAACAGGTAGTCGAACTTATTCAGAAACCGTTTAGAATTGAAGTCCTAATCGATATGATTGAAGATAAAGAGATCTTTGATTCAGTAAGGGACCTGGCATCTATGGTTAAAAAAATTAAAGATGTGAATAATCCTAGCACACGAGAATTGAGAGATCTATTCAAAGCGTTAACCAAGGCCAACAAGGGTAAAGCGTTTGATTCTGCTATCTTAAAATAGAGATCGTTTGAATTTCTTTTGAAACGACAAAATTGGATGTAGAGGAGAGTAATGCCATTCCTACCCCACCACTCGAAAGGGCGACGATCATTGCAATTATTTTGGGCATTAATACTAACATGTTTTGAAAGTATATATCCACTCGTTATTATGCCTGTTAAAACATATAGTACTGACATGAACCTTCATTAAATCTGCGATCTGCGAGATAGCAAGACTCCCTTTATCAAGGAATTGGAAGAGGAGTTACTCTAACAGAAGATCACAAAGGAATCAGCTGGGAGCAGCTTATAGAAAGTATTTGTCGCTTACTTGCAAGAAGCATATATTATTATTATTTCATAGTGAATCTCAGCATATATTGGATGAGTTGAGTTTGAAACTGTTAGTGTCTGAGACTAAGATTTCTGATGGCAAAGCCAAATTTTTGGGACCTATGCTTACTGGCTTAGTATCACGTTCTCCTAATACAGCGAAGGTTCACAGGCTATTTCGAGATGGTAAAAATACAGAATCAGATTTTAAAGCAGCCATAGCGCTAGACTCGGAGAAGATAATTCTAGGACAAAAGAAATTTGCATTCATTTCTGGTGGACAGCTTGACTGGCTTGATATAATCAGGCCGATCGCTGAATATTTCGGGGGTTTCAGCGGAACCAATAACAAGGCATTCAAGTACGGGGCCAATGATTATGCCAGCTACATAGGAAGGACATATCCACTGAAGAATGGAGCAGTAGGCCCAGTGACCCGCTGGTTTAGGACAAATACCTTCTATAGGAAACCATTTGTTGGTGGAAGAATTGAGTGTATGGGTGATGAGCTGGCAGAGATAATGCCCAAGATAGGTGAGAACTCTGTAATTTTCCTGCCTGCACCATACTCCATTGCAAGGCTTGTGGAGAACAGATTCTATGATAACCTTGGGGATCTTGCGAAGGACTATGCTAGGGCCATAGCCAAAAGCGGGCCCAAGCTAAGGGAAAAGGGATACTCTTGCATACTCCTTCTGGAACCATGTGCAGGATTCGAGCTTTCTTGTAATTCCTTCAGACTGCCTGATTGGTTCTGT
>DASQUV010000047.1:0-6121 GCA_035641095.1 Nitrososphaeraceae archaeon | reverse complement strand
GGTACCTCGATGTCGGCTCTTCCCATCCTGGTTCTGCAGCAGGAGCCAAGGGTGGGGCTGCTCGCCCATTAAAGGGGAACGTGAGCTGGGTTTAGACCGTCGTGAGACAGGTCGGTCTCTGCCTGACAGGGGCGTGGTTGTTTGAGGGGAAGTTGCCCCTAGTACGAGAGGAACAGGGCAGCGCAGCCTCTGGTCTATCAGCTGTCCGACAGGGCACGCTGAGCAGCTAAGCTGCCTAGGATAACTCCTGAAAGCATCTAAGGAGGAAGCCTTTCCCGAGAAAAGACAACCTTCCGCAAGGAATAGGGCGGCCATAGAAGATGGCGTTGATGGGGTGGAGGTGTACGCATCAAGCTTCGGCGAGGTGTTCAGCCTGCCATTACCAATAGCCCAAGGCATCCAACCTTCAATTTTCTGAAAAAGAAAGTTAAAGAAAGAAACTTGTATCCGACTGAGCAAATTGATGTATGAGTATCAAGGATAAAGATTGAATTGGCACGAAGATGTATGTGCTAATGCGCTAACTTGCGCATCGGAACATATGCAAGTTGTATGTTCTAATGTGCTTACGCATGGCATTTTCTTCTTCTTTGCCGTTATCAACATCTTTGTTTCCCAAGATACAAGGTTGGCCTTTGTTCATCAACATCCCTTCAGAGGAATCAATAGATCTGAAAGCGTAAGGATCACCAGATAAAGTAGTGCATGCACTGCGTAAAGAACTCTGCATTTGCTCTGTAACTATGCAGTACTTGTGCTTGGATGAATGAGTTAATGAATAAATAAAAAAACAAAAAGCCACGGAACGTGTCGAGTCTGTCTTAAATTGAACTTGGTACATGTCTAAGTGTGCCTTTCCTGTGCGCGATGGTGAATTTTTTTCAGATAATTTTGTGACTATAGAATTGTAATTTCGCAATAGTAGTGTTTTGTAATTTAGATAGTTTGAGTGTTGTAAGTTGTTGTTTTTTGATTGAAGTGTAAGTTCAATTGATATTCGAAGTTGGAGTTCGGGATTTGTTTTTTGATTCTTGGCTTGAACTGGGAATAATAAATATGATGATGATAATAATAATGATGAACGGTTTGAACGCTACAATTATTTAGGGGAGTGTTAATTTTGCTGATCTGTTGTGTTTGTTCTTAAGTTGTGTTATGCATACTTCCACCACCACTTATTCTACCGTCGGTGTTGTGATTGTTGAAACTTTAGTCGAGGATTCGTATCTTCCTTCTTTTTTATCTTCCATATTATTGTCACCATCGTGTTCGCCTTCTTCTTTAGCCTTTCCTGTGCTTGGTAACAGAGCTTATCAGAATTCAGGTGATCCTTTAATTATTAATCCTATTTGCAGTAGTAGTGGTAGTAGTTGTAGTTATGCCTATACCCTTGAACGCGGATCGAGGTGTGAATGCCCTTGATACGGGTCAGGGATCAGGTACGTATGCCTAGGAGGAGGAGCATTGGTAATAATATGTCTACTCTAACTACTGCTGAAGAGAAAATAGTTGATGGTCACGATGCTGACAATGCATCTAAAGGCAAAATGGAGACTGAGGCGGGAGGATTGACGAGTATTCAATCAAAGAGCCCTCGCAATTTCAATTCTAAGAATCAGGATATTCATTTTGAGTCCGGAGTGCCATCAGTCATATGCCTTTCTCACAGAGAGGATGTCGATGGTCTTTCTTCGGCGGCCCTTGTCAAATCTGCATTCAAGGACTGTTATGTTATCTTGCTTGATTACTCTAATTTGATAAGGCATCTTAAAAGACTGTCCTTTTTAATATCAACGTCAGCCAAAGTAGAAGGTGGCTCCATTTCAGGATTATCGCCCGCTGATGATGGTGATGATGATGATGCTAGAACAGCAGCAGCAGCAGCAGCAGCAGCAGCGGGAGCAGCCGTTGATAGCGGCAGTGGTGAAAACAAGAAAATTGGAACTGCCAAGGTGAATAGAGCTAAGAAGTCAAGAAAGAATAAGAAATTGATAATATGTGATCTAGGACTTAACAAGAAAAACGAATCTGCATTTGTAGAGATTCTCGGGGAGATAGTGTCAAGTGGATATAAAGTCGAGTACATTGACCATCACGATGTCAGTGAAGAGATAAAAGAGAAATTGAGAAAAGTTGGTATTACCCTCGTCCATTCCACCGAAGAATGCACAACCGTGCAGGTTTACCAGCGATATAAGAATAGGCTCAACTCGTATTCCTCATTCTATGCTGCTGCGGGAGCGCTAACCGACTATTTAGAGCAGAGACCAGTTGCTTCCATGCTCGTATCCAGATTCGATAGACATTTTCTAATGCTCGAATCTACGGCCCTTTCTTACATGATTTCTTCAAACCAACATGATGACAGATTTCTATTAAAAATTGTGGACACTATTTCAAAAAATAGATTTCCACATGACGTAGATGGAGGTTTTATGATAGCGGAAAAGTATGCAATTAGAATATCTGAGGCTGTAAAGTCCTTGGAGGACTCGATAGTTCGAAAGAAAAAGTTAGCCTACGTTAGAAATGACCTTGACCTTACTGCAAGCGTAATAGTAAATTTTGTTCTCGGCATCTCAGGTCGTCCTGTAGCACTAGTTTACAAGCCTCGGGACGAGATCAATTCCTTTGTCATTTCTATTAGAGGTTCAAAAGAATGCGATGCTCATCTGGGTAGGATTGTCAATGAGATCGCCGCGAATTTCGGAGGAAGCGGCGGAGGACACGATAAAGCTTCTGGAGCAGTCATCCCAAAGGATCGTCTCGTTGAATTTATTTCCGAACTAGATAGACACATATGAATATCCGAGTTCACCGGCCTCAATTTCATTTTGCTGTGAAATGACTGGACATTTAGAGAAGACAGGCAGCCAAGCACAGTTGACTAACATAAATAACTATATACTATACTTTAACCGTCAGATGGATCTGAGTGCAACTTAGATTTGCCAGTTATTCAAATCACTATGAGCAAAGGTAGAACAGTCGAGCAGAAAAGAGAACTTGTCCAAAAAATTACGGAAGTGTCTGCTCGGATTCTCAAAACAAAAAATGAGAAGATTAGGATACTCATTTATGAAGTTGAAGGGGAAAATTGGGCAGACGCAGGTATTCTAGGGTTGGATATGAAATAGTGATAAGTTTGAAGCCTCAGACCGCAGACCAAAGTACGCTAACTCTGATACTCATTAAAGTAACGGCATATGTTCGACCCTAGGTAGGTAGATCAGTGCATATGCCGATGAATTCCTATTGATATCCAGCCCTCCCGTCTAAAATACCATAGCAGAAGAGTTGTACTTGTGACTGCGCCTATTAACAATATTATTAGAGTAGTATAGCTTCCAAATATGGCAAATCCAGGATTATTATTGTCCCCCGGTAATGGCAGGTTCATTCCATAGAAGGTGCTTATTAATGTCACGGGAATTGAAAGCGTAAAGAGGATTGTGAGTATAGATAAAATTCTGTTTGACTTTTCGGAGCTCAGCATAAAATCCGTGTCCTTGTATATCTCTATAGTCTCTTTCGATTCATCTAGGGTCTCTAAGACTTTTTCTATGTGATCTTTAACATCGTAAAAGTATGGAGTCAAATCTTCCTTGGAAAAGCGCTGAACATCGCGTGCTAATTCCATGACAATTCGTCTCATTGGAATGATAAGACGTCTTAATATGGTAATTTCCCTTCTTAAAATCGAAATTTCCCTTGCCTCTGACATTTTTTCATTGAATACGCCTTCCTCGATATCGTCTATGTTACCGACTACCTTCATCAGAATGTGAAACAAGTCGTCGACCAGGGTATCTATGATTGTATGAAGCAAGTAGCCCGGTTCCTTGCCCATGAGATTTTCCCTCTGGCTTGGATTCTCCTGACACATCTTAAAGAGGTCCACTAATGGTTCGAGCTCGCCTTGATGGACGGTCACGAGAAAATTGGCCCCAAGAAACATGGATAGCTGACTGACTTTGGGGACATGTTTCTCTTTGCCCCTTGATGGGAAGTGAATAATTACAAAGATATAATTTGAGTGTCTTTCGATCTTCGGAAGCTGAGTCTTTGAGAGAGAATCCTCCAAATTTAGGTCGTGAAAAGAGTAAAGCCTACCAAGTTCGTCCATCTCATGCCTTGTTGGTCTTGGCAGATCGATCCACTTGAATCCATCGCTTTCTACCGTGCGCAACGATTTCATGAAATCTGTCTCCATCTTCGATCACGCCAGGTAAAGCTTCCCATAATTTAGTCTTATAATCTATTGCATTTTCATGTGTGTTTAAAGAAGGGATATACTGCCTATAGGACGCTAATGGGGAATGCGTCACCACTGACTCGGATTGTTTATATGCACTCGCGGGGTATTACAATTGCAGATTGTCGACTCGGGAGCAAGGAACCTTCTTTGATGCGGTTTCGGAAAAATTGTTCCCCGACATTCCTGATTCCGCATCTGCGATTGCGAAGGTTTTCTTGAATATTGAACAATTTGAGATTGGACAAAGTTACGTAACTGCCAAGATTGTCAACAAGTATGGTGATAAAGTAGGGCTTAATATCCAAGGGGGAATACCTGGAATTGAATTGCAAGAAAGCCTCTTTAGATTTCGAGGAGAACAAGTACCAAAACATGCCTTCATACTTACCAAGGTCAAAGATAGTGGAAATTTGCTGGTGCGCAAGCTGCCCGTAGTAGGGATGAAAGACTGGCTTCTGATTTATGAGGACACATTGTTTTTGCTAGCAGTAAAGGATAGGTACGATGAAATCGAGTACAGGGTTGTCTAATTGTTGCTAGTGCCCAAAAGGACGACAAGAGAAATCGCATAAACTAATAGAATAGCCTTTTTTTATAGCACTGCAAAAGTATCGCGGGCCCAAGAGACTTTGCATCTGCATATGAAATATCATTCAACCTGCCAAAGTCCGTTTGTGCTCAAGTTCTAGTACGTTTTTCGTACGTACGTTTATCGTAGGCTTAATGTCGTTGAAATATTGCCAATCCAGGCATAATAAAAAATGAACTAAATTGAATTAGCGCCTAGTGCAGTCCAGTTTTCACCGAACTAGCACTAGGCATGTTCCCCATCGGTTTGGTCGATGTACTTCTTCGTTAAACCCATGCTAATTTAAATGTGACTAGTGTGCTTGTCGACTCGCGTTTCCCCTTCTCCATAATAATAATTGAATATGTTTCATCTACACAGGAAGAAAGATCTTCCTAGATCGATCAAATTGATGAAGGGTCGTCTCAGAGTTGAACCAAACCAAGTTGATGCATGTATGTTTATTGAATTAAAAATATTGTGTCTTTCCATATCTTGTAAATCGTGGATTTTCTAGAAAAGGTAGCATTTAATAAACATGACATCACATAGAATTTAATTGAGCAATAGCAGGGACTTTCTGTCGCAGCAATTAATGTGGATAGGAATATCTCTAGTAATAAGCCTGGCCATTTCGTTCATAGTTCCATTTCCGTACTCCCTTCCAATAATTATTGGAGTTTTTATAATTCTCAGCTTCTACGTTCGGCAAAGAGCCATGAAAAGAATGGGTATGTCTGGTACGTCAATGTTTGGAGGGTATAATTCAGGCTCCTCACTTAATTATTATTGTATGAGTTGTGGAACGAAGCACAACCAAGTGGCTTGCCCCAAGTGTGGTTCCAAGATGAAGCGCGTCGGTTCTTAGCCAGTAATGCTTTATTGTTAAGTCAATAATTGACCTATCAATTTTTGTTACTTTAATTAGTATATTATTTTCTTAGAATTGTCTAGTAATTCCTTTTGCATTTTGAGGAATAAATTCTACTATATTGTTAGAAGACGGTTCCTCCTTTGATTATGTAGAAAATTTTTTCAGTTTCAATTTTTGACACTGCACAAATATGACTTGTGTAAGCTTGCCTTAAAGGGGCTTTTCAATTGGATAAATGCAGATTAGTATCTGGGGTATTTCTAGTAGGCGCAGTCTTGGTAGTGGTATCCTATACCAGTATTTTCTTCCCAGCTAGCCCAGCCAACCAGATATATGCTCTAGCCAAAGAACATGACGTTGATACTTATGATGATAAGTTAATACAAATTACAGATTTCACGTCCAATGAAGCGGGAACCAC
>DASQUV010000046.1:0-60156 GCA_035641095.1 Nitrososphaeraceae archaeon | reverse complement strand
TCACTGTTATCGGAGTCAAATTTTTATACTTTAATGACACATAGTATCCATGGCTTTAGTGACTGGCCAGCTTCAACTGGAGGAGGGTAGCTTCAAATTGTGCGAACGATGTGGTAAGGTAATGTTGATTTACGAGAAATGCGACTGCTACAACGAGATCTCAAAACCCTTGTATAATAAGAACAAAGGAATTACCAAATCGACCCAACTCTGACGATGTTCTAGACCATCAAGTAATTTTTGAGAAAAGCTTGAAGGGCACTGTCCGTGGAGGGGAAATATTCAGAGTATATCTAGCGAAGATCATATGAATGCCCAATGGGAAACAAAGCCTAATTCCCATCATACTGGAAGCAGCGCAACACAACTCATCGTATTTTTGTACCGAAAAGAGAATTACATGAACGGAAGGCCTATGGGTTATTCAATATTTCTGATGTCTAAGCTGAACTCAGGGGAACATTCCAACTCGTCCCAATCTAAATTATCACTGCTAGGGATAAATTCTGACAATGGATCATAGCTGTCGAATTTAGTCCTAGAGACAATCGAAGAAAGGAGGTGCACATTAACATTACCAGGATTTGTCATCATGAAGTTTACATCGCTCACATTGTCTTTACGAAATATTGACTGGACAGTATCGACTAGGCCATTCATGGCACCTATAGATATCCTATCGCTGCCCATAACGTAAACCAGAGTTCGTCTCACTGATTCTATGTCAGCATTATCCGCCAACATCGCAAGTGAATCCATCGCGGAGGCTGATACCGATTCTCTATCGGGTCTTCCCACGCTCAATAGACTTAAATCAACATTAAATTCTGTTTGGTAGTAGGAAGAAATAGTGTCAACTATTGCTTGATTGGTGGCGTCATAACACTGTGAAATTGTCAAATCAGGATTGTTGTCCAGAAAAGAATCATTATCAATTATGACAACCGCACCAGAAGACTCTCGAATCCTGCGAAGTGAAATTCCTGCATCAAAGATTCGATTTTTTTCAAATTTAAAAGGCATAATAGCGAAAGTAATGACGTCAACATCGTTTGTTGCTGTCGCCTTTGGCTGCATAGTGGAAGAAGAGAATGTATCTGCATTTTCTTGATTTGAGGCTAAAGAATGATGTTGATCTCTAATAATGTTACAAACTGTGGGGCAAAGTGCGATTCCAGCTTTCCCTGCTAGATTAGATATGATCAGGACTGTGTTGTAGCCCGCTACTAAGGCCCCGATCCTATCCACCGATGCTTGGGCATAGAACCTAAGTTTGCGACCAGAGGGATTGACCCATGAGTGTGTGTTTATAAGAACAGTTGGATACCCACCCGTATCGCAATTCTCATCATCAGTAACTATCGAACAGGCACATCCTAGTTCCTTTGCAATCTTTGAAGCAAGCCGGCTTCCTAGACCCCCAACTCCCAAAAGGAGCACAGGTCTTCTCATTTTAACTAAAGTATCACTTGAAAGATCTTCTAGCAGTCCTACAGCCCCCCGTAGAGATGACTATTGTTTATACTAGTTAAAAGTTACGATAAATCATACTATACCTTTGCTATAGCACAGCTTGATTTCTGTCATTGCACCCTATTTTAAAGAATCATATTTCTTCAATCTTCCAGGGCTGCCTCCAACGCTAATGAAGAGTGCTTCTCTACCCGAACCATTATTCGATCTCCCAGCTTTGGGGAGCCAATTCTTGATTCTCCTCCATTTTTGATGAAAACGGGCTTATATGCATAGTTTCTTCCCTGTATGAAATCTGGGCTAACCTCGTCAATGATAATGCTGCCACTCCAACCAATCCATTTCATGTTCCTCATTCTAGAAACCTTTGCGGCAAGCTCGTGAACACGGGTACTCCTCTCCTTAGCTATTTCAGTTGTCAATCTACCCTTCAGCAATTTCGCAGCCGTCCCAGGTCTAGCACTATATCTAGAGCAGTTGACGATGTCTGGTTTAGTCTCAGAAATCAAATCTAAAGTATCCTCGAAGTCCTTCTCACTCTCTCCTGGAAAACCAACAATGATATCTGTCGCAATTGTAATGTCAGGGCAGTGGTCCCTAAAAGTTTTGACGAGGCTTTTGTACATCCTGACATTATGACCTCTCTTCATAGACCTCAAGACAAGTTCACTTCCGCTCTGAACTGGAATATGCAAAAATCGATAGAATCGATCTGACTCCTCAAGGAGTTGAATCATTTTCTCTTTTAAGAATCCCAGATACATAGGATTCATCATCCCAATACGTATTACAAAATCACCTGGTATCGACCTGCACCTCTTCAATAATTCGATGATGTTGGTGCCGATGTCGTAGCCATAACAACCATTATCAGTAGAAGAAAGCCAGATTTCTCGGCAGCCCTCCGTAGTATCCTTTTCTATGGCACGGAGGATATCACCAATTCGATAACTTGTTATCTGCCCTTTTGCAAGTTTAGTCTGACAGAAGGAACAGTCACTTAAACATCCAATAGCTATTTGGATAATGCTGACAACAGGGTTGATCCTCACCCTAGGAATAGTCAATTTTTCCCGCCCATCTGTATCTTCCAATTCAATGGACGTAACACCTCTAATGGCTGCTCTCGCGGAGTCGACCGACTTAGATAAGGAGCGAGGCCCCAAGAACGAAACGCCACTGAATTGTCTTTGGAGTTTCTCGGTTTCAGTTTTTGCCAGACATCCTGCAATTATGAGCGGCTTTCCGGTCGCAGAAAGGGCCTTTATCCTACTCATCATCTTATGCTCGGTAGCATCCTTAACTGAACATGTAACAATTATGTTCAAGTCATGCTCTTCCCCTAGTTCTGCAATTTTAAACCCGTTTGCTAACAAGGCCCCCGCAATAGCTTGGGAATCAGCCACATTAGCCGAGCAGCCATAAGCTTCTATCCAGGCCCTAGGTGAAGAAATATGATCCCCTTTCTTGGAATCAAGTGATTCCTGAGCTTCATTGGTGGGATCGTTTGAGGTCTTTGAGAAGGCCATTAGGAAACTCTCCTTATTTGGAAACTAAGTAAATCTAACTCCTATCTTCCAGGAAACGGTGAAGAGTTAGGAGACACTAGACCCACAAGCAACTTCCTGATCGACCAGGCGAGTCTCATGCTATTTCGCTGCAGTTTTTGATTTGTGGCAACTACTCAAAAGATAGCGACCTAATCATATGTTCTACAACTGGCAAATTCATCGAAAATTCTGACATGGGTGCAATGTATGAGAATACGTACCTTTTCCCATCATTTAATGTCCAGATGTCCATTGCCTGAAGTGTAAATTGCTGGGTTGGATCGGCACTTCCATAAGTATATAGAACCTCCTGCGCTGTTATGTTTCCCAGAGACTCAGTGGTATTTTCCTTGAGACTAAACCTCGGATAATCATTCGCAATTGCTAGTAAGCTTTCAGTCAGCTGGTCTAGACTACGAATATCGGGCTGTGGAGCAGACGAAATACGTACTGTGGGAGGAAGAAGTTGCATCATTTCAGATCTACTTGCATTGAATTCCAGAACTTGAACATCATCGGTGTATTCTCTAACAATAGGAGACCAATCAGTTGGATGATCGATCTGTATACCTAATTCAGGAGAAACGTACGCGGAGAACATTGTCTCATTAACAGAACGTGGCTGCTGCTGAGAAGTGATATTTTCAAGATTGACTGTCTCAGCAGAATTACCTCTTGCAACGTTGTCGGGTTGTTGCAGTTGGCCTAGAGATGACTGGGTGAAAATCATCATCGACAAACAAACAACACTAGCGGATAATATAGCCGCAGCTGAAATTGCCCTGATTTGAGTTCCACCAATATCGATACCCATATCCCTCATGATGAGCTGAGTTAAAGCAGGGATTATTTTAATTTTTGTTGAAGGTGTCACTAAAATCAGCTGGAAAACCGCTGATCGTTCAGTACCTGAATTATCCACAGAAATTAATAAACACAAAAAGTAGAAAATTGAAAAGAAATTTTAGAATGGCTAATCTGCAGATTTTTTCTTTCTAGAAGATTTCTTCCTTGGTTTCCCGACCGCTTTTGGCTTCGGTTCTTTCTTGTTCTCATCATCAGGTTCGACGGGGATAGTGTCTTTGTCTTCATTTTCGAGCGAATCCTCAAGCTTGATTTCTTCTTCTTTCGTTCCTGATTCTCTCGTCTTTTTGGAAGACGGCTCTTGTTCTGTTGTTGTCTCTGGTTGTTGTTTTATTTCAAGATCCCCTTTCTGAGGTTTTCGTTCTTTAAATTCCTCATAGAGTGAAACTACTACTGTGTCAGTTTCGTCCTTGGTCATTCGAACGCGGATTTTCCTTGGAGGATTTCTCTTACCTCTCTGCCACAGGTATCTATTTAGATACTGATCAATCTTTATATCGTCGGTCTTCATGTGCCTTCTCGTAAACTCTCTTAATATACCAATTACCCTATTTGTACGCTTATATTCTGGAGTAATCCAGGCTTTTCTGAAATTAACTGTATAAATGCTTTCTTCGGAAGTTTCATTCAAAGACATTAATCCTTCTTCCCTCTTCTAAGTTCAACCGACGTTGACATCTGTCCTTCGCCAGAGACGCCTCTTGGGATTTGTCCTAACATGTCTATGTGTACGAATGATAACCCATGCTGGCACAGGTCTATTCTGCCTTGTACGTTTTATTAACCTCTTTTTTCGCGAGGTGTTCTTTCTGGCGGCCAAGCTATAGAGCGTGCAATATCTTCGCCTATTTTTAAGTGTTAGTCCACCATTCAAATAAAAGATTACTTCCGTCATGGACCGTGTCGGCATATTTTTAACAGATCTTGAACTGAACAACAGATCAAATGACGTCATTCTCCGGCTCAGTCTCTCAAGATTCATGGAGTTGCTTCAAAGGCAGCTGCAATAGGACAGGTAGGTCCAATTCTATTTTCTTGCGCAGGCCCCTCTTTAGGAATATGACAATAGTAGGTCCAATTCTATCCTCCCCGGTATCAGAGAGTCAGTCAGTGTATGTATGTACGATTACCGGTCGTGTGTATCGAATTGAAAATGAGAGGAATGTTGTTAAATGGCATGTTAATACCTCCAGTCCAGTAGTTTCGAGCCCCTCAATATACAAAAACCATCTAATAGTAGGCACCTTTTCAACATGGATTCATGAAGCGGCCGAGGGTACCGAGCATAGTAGCATTACTGCTTATAGTGTTGATGATGCAACCGAGAAGTGGAAGTATGAGGTTCAAAACGGAGTGTTTTCGTCCATATGTTCCATTGAAGATATTCATATTTTCGGGTGTCTGGATGGAAAGGTTTACGCTTTAAGCAACGAAGGTAATCTCAAATGGCAGTTTTGGACTGGCGGCGAAGTCTGGAGTTCACCCTCCTCTGACGGACACACGATCTTTGTAGGTTCTGATGATGGCAAGTTGTACGCGTTAGATATGGATGGGAAGATGGTTTGGAAAACGAACCTCGCTGGTAAGGTTAGATCTTCTTCACCTTGTGTTTCAATAAACGCTGAAGATCTCGGACTTCCCTCAATTTACATAGGAACTCAGAGTGGTGATCTGTATCGAATCAACAAAGATAACGGGGCAATACTTTGGTCTACAAATCTGGGGTCACCTTTGCTTTCCTCACCATCTTCAATTCAAAGTTATGTCCTGATAGGATCTTCAGACGGTTATCTGAATTGTGTAAGGTCTTCGACTGGCTCTGTGATCTGGAGGTTTAAGACCGCTGACAAAGTATGGTCTTCACCACTTTTGACAAGGGATTTAAAAGTTTTCGTTGGGTCACTTGATTCACACATCTACCACATAGATATAGTCACGGGCCGATTAATCTGGAAATTTCCTACTATGAGTATGATAGACTCATCACCCTCATTATCAGGAGGGACGCTCCTTGTGGGTTCTAGAGATGGATATCTTTACTTTTTTGATCAAGGCGATGTGAATTCCTTCATAGGTTAAGGTCAATGTAACTAAGATGCGATATTCCTTTATGATTTTATCTAACATCTTAAGTAGCACGTCTGGCCATAAAGGACGTTTTGTTGGGCGTCGCTTCTTTAGCAAGTTAGAAACCTAGCTATTAGTAAGACCAGTAAAGATTAATTATCTGCGTCTTCCCCCCAACAACGTGACGATATGAGCGATTGGGACCTACTAACACCTGGCATTGGCCTTACTTCCATAGGAATAGTAGGAGTAGGAATTTCCCTTGCAGGTATAGCTGAGACGTTTATTGATGGAATGCATGCTGTGTCTTTATTGACACTCTTTATTGGTTTAATCTTCATTTCCGCTGGAATATTTAAGGATGGATTTCCGAGGAGTCCTAGAGCCAAATCAGCAACATTTATCACGTTAGGATTTCTGGTCACATTCGGTATTGCAGCAGCCGTTACCATAAGTACTACTGTACCTAGTATATTTGCCTACATTGGATTGATGATGGTGATCGCAATTCCTGCGACCGTGATAATAGTGGCATCGTATAAAGAGAGCCCATATGTGAAGGCAATCAGCGTGATATTTGTCGCTGCAGCAGTTGTGGGAGGAGGAACTTTTTACGTCTTTGGATTGGTTTCCCCAAAGGCTCCTTCCGAACAAGATGCTGTGCAAGGACAGGATGGAGGCGGGAACGCATCCTCTACGGACGGCAATGGGTCTGCTGCAGAGTCTTTAGTTTCTACTAATGCAAGTAACACTACAGGGTCAAGCTCTGGACCTTTTGTAAGTGTCAGCATTCCTCCAGGCGCCTCGGCGGAAGGCAATCCCTCCTATGACCCCGCTATTCTTAACGTATCCAAAGGCGAATCGATGGAATGGACAAACAATGACAATGCACCTCATACAGTGACAAGTTCTGTTGACGAGGGCCAAACTTTTGACTCTTCATTAATAATGGCAGGAGATACATTCCTTCTTCAATCCTCAGATTTAAGTGAGGACAAATATGATTATTTCTGTACTTTACACCCATTCATGAAGGGTAGCATCATCTTAAATGGGAACAATGCCACGACAAGTGGTAATCAGTCAAATTTGAATTCTTCACTAATTACAAATGTATCATCCACTACTACTAATTCCCAACTGGCGTTCATGCAACACACGGGAAGCCTATTTACAGGCGTGGATTACACCTTGACAAATCTGGTTCAGAAATTAGATCTTGTTGGCTTTTAGTCCAACTTGACATTAGAGATCGTTTCCTGTTGTTAGATCATTTTGCATTTTGATAGTCTCGACTGCTATCTCACAACAACATCTTCTTGAACTTGAGCGAATCGCAAAAGGGAGCTACCCTGCTGAAGCATGCGCTCTGCTAGAGGGAAACTTTACGAAAATCAGCGGCAAATCTAATGGAGATGAACAGGCCAACATACTTAATATCATTCATATGCGTAACGCCGATGACTCGATTTATTCCTTTAGAATCGATTCAAGTGAATTGATTAATGCCTATCAAGAGATAAGCTCTCGCAACATGGATGTGGTAGGTATATTTCATTCACATTCCTCAAAAGCATACCCCTCTTCAATGGACAGAAAATATATGGAACTCAACCCTGTGGTCTGGCTAATTTATTCTACGCTGTCGCGTAGCTTCGCCGCATATATGCTTGATGACGATAAAGTTGTTCAAATCGAACTAGAATCATCCTCTGTGCAAGACGCACTATAAGAATAAAACCTACATTTCATGGCCTAAGCCTGTCCGCATCTCGAGGGTACAGGACAACTTCGCGAACATTTTGAGAGTTTGTCAAGACCATCATGAGCCGATCAAATCCCAATCCCCACCCAGAATGAGGCGGCATCCCCCAGTGGAACACTTTCAAATGATCTTCAAATCCTGAAGGATCTAGTCCTTGTTCAATGATCTTGTTCTTCAGCTTATCTGGGTCGTGTTGTCTTCTACCTCCGGAGACAAGTTCTAGGTAGCCAAACTGAAGATCGAAGGAACATGACAGTTCCTGGTTCCCTTCCTTTTCATGGATATAAAAAGGCTTTAAACTCATCGGCCAATCAGTGATGAAATAGAACCCTTTGTGCAAATCCCCAAGTTTCCTCAATGCGGTATCAGAGAGATCATCGCCAAATGACAAATGTTCTCCCAGGCCCCTTAATTCATCCAGCGCCTTTTCATAGGTCAATTGCTCGATTTTCAATTCCGATGAACCTACTATAGTATCGTTTGAAGTGCCAAACAATTCCTTCATTTTATGAATTGCTTCGTCCTGGCTCTGACTTGCCATGGATGTGTCCGCGATCTTCTGCCATGTCATCTTAAAATCAGCATCGCAAAGCCGGACTAAATCATATATTACCTTTCTCACCAGATCCGCAACAATCTCCATTACATCAGCGTAATCAAGAAATGCTGCTTCGACGTCTACGCTCGTGAACTCGGCCAAATGCCTCACAGTATGAGATTTTTCCGCCCTAAAATATGGGCCTATTTCAAACACACGTTCCAAGCCGACCGTCAACTGCTCTTTATACAACTGTGGGCTCTGCGCGAGATAGGCATTTTTGCCAAAATAATCGCATCGAAACAGGTTCGCCCCTCCCTCAGTAGAAGTACCAATTATCTTGGGCGTATTTACCTCAGTAAACCGTCTTGACCTAAGAAAACCTCGTATCGCTTGCAACGCAAAAGAACGCAGTCTAAAAATTGCTGAAACCTTAGGGTCTCTAAGATCCAAAGCCCTTGAATCGAGTCTTTTATCTGTGGAGGATTCGACACGTCCCGTTGGATCAATTGGGAGTGGGGGAATAGCCTTGGATAAGAGGAAAATCTTGTTTGCCTTAATCTCAAAATCAACATTCTTCGCTTTACTTCTCTGAACTTTTCCTTCTACGAGGATGCAGCTTTGTCTTGGAATCATCCTCATCTCACTCAGCAGATCCCCAGCTACGACTATCTGCATCGTGCCTGTAAAGTCTCTTAATGACACAAAGCCTAGTTTCCCAATGTCTCGAATATCTTCGATCCATCCAGCTACACGGATATTCTTGTCTACAAGATCGTCAGTGATACAGTCTGCCAGATGAGATCTTGTCCAATTTTGCTTCCCTGACATATGCCTTAGCCCTAAACTGTCTTAATTTGATTGAGTTTCAAATTCAACTATGAGATCAATTTTCTTGACCACCTTCGCGACCTTTCTAATTTTTTCGACATCGAGTGGGAAACTTGTCTTATTCGCCGACTCCTGACTCAGGATTACCCTAGTCAGTTTGTTACCGTCAGGTAACCAAATTAAATTCATACTAAGGATTCGTAGAGGATAAAATAAGTTTTCCATAAATCTCCTATCTGTCCCTTCCGCTTCTACAAACCATATATTGGCATTGAATTCACCTGCGAATTTTTTGATTATAGAAGGGTTACTTCTTATGGTAATGATATCAGAAGTTCTTAGGAAGAGAATGTAATCATCATCCACCTTATGAGAACCAACTAATGTAAATTTGCTGATCTCTTGGTCCTTCTCTCCCAATTTGGCAAGTTTGATAGAAGAGTACACGGCAGCTGCGTTAAGCTGACCTGAAGTTAGCTTTGCATCACACTTTGAACACAGAATGCCTGTCTTTGCATCAAACAAGCAAATGGGAGTTTTCAAGAAACTTTGGTTAATTATCATTTCTGTTATATAACCTGTTGGCAAAACGACCACTAGTGAAGTGACTTTGAGTGTCCTAATGCATCCTACTTAGTTGTAAAGTTCCCGTACTACTCACCCACTGCTTAGTATTTTGCATTGCAAGCTGGCAGCAAAGGCTCAAGTATGATGCTACTTGTCCTTTCCTTAACTACACAGCGGTATAATGTGGTGCGTAATGGAAGAGGCATTTGGTTTAAAGTAGATTTAGGCTAGAAGGAATGTACGGTTCATATGACGATGGCCCTCCATATTCAATAATTGTCGCATGGAACGCCAGGATCAGATGAATCATTGAAGCTGGATTCTAGACTTAAAATAGAGGATCTTGAGGTTTACTATTTCACAGATCGGGGCAGGGTCAGAGCAGTCGATGACGTTTCATTTGAAATAAAAGGCAATGAGTCGATTGGTATTGTCGGTGAGTCAGCATCGGGCAAGAGTACTTTAGGGGCCGCAATTATGCGTTCGGTAAATCCTCCTGGTAGAATAGTAAAAGGGAGAATATCTGTAAATGGCAAAAATGTACTCGACTTATCGGAAAGTTTCTTTAACCGTGCAATGAGATGGAAAAAAATTGCGGTAGTCTTCCAAGGTGCAATGAATAGTTTAGACCCCGTCTACAAAATCTCCGAACAGTTGCGGGAGCTGATGCAGGAACACAAGATTAGAGGTGACTATGAGAAATTAATCTATCAGGCGCTTACAGACGTGGGACTTGACAACTCTGTTGCCAACAGATACCCTCACGAGTTAAGTGGCGGGATGAAGCAACGCGTGGTAATTGCTATGGCTCTTCTGCTACAGCCCCTAATACTCATTGCAGACGAACCAACAACTGCACTAGACGTCCTTGTGCAGGCTCAAATTATGAATCTTCTTAAAAAGCTCAAAGCTGAAAGGAACATGAATATCGTGATTATAACCCATGATATTGCTCTGGTTTCAGAGATCGCCGACAAGATAGGAATCATGTATGCTGGGCAGATTGTGGAATTGTCTTCATCCTCAGAACTGCTCTCCAATCCCAGGCATCCATATACTCAGGCTTTAATTAAAGCAATACCCAAAATACATGCCACATCCAACAAAATTGACTCTATCAAAGGGAATCCTCCTGACTTGGCCTCGGAATTGAAGGGATGCAGGTTCTATGAAAGATGCCCTTATGCGATGGACATATGTTTACAAGATCCTCCTCTGTTCAAAACTAAGACCGGATTCGTAAAATGCTGGTTGTACAAGGAGGAGACGGATATTGAAGAATCGCAAAACTAGACAGGCTTATTGATAGTCGTGCAGTCTCCTATCTTTATGCAACCGTAACTTTCTATTTAACGATGATTTGTGTTTGAGAAGAATATGTTCACGAGCACAACCATCGTGGATTACACCAATGGAACAGAATTCACAAGAAGTTACAAAATCCATTACATGGAAGCTTACTTTACAGACGGCACATACATCCGTACCCGTTTCCATATCCGTCAACGGCTTGAGCCAAGGTTCTCGCCACAGAACGACTGTCACGGTGGCTTTCTAGCTTCCCGATATTCCAATTTAAACCTGCCGACCCACAGGGATAACTACAAAAAAGAACTTGTTTTCATCTGATTTGAGGCTGATTGACTTGAATCATTGGTCTAAGACATCAGGCCAGAAAATACACAATTTTTACCTCGGCCTTAAGCCTTTGGGCACTAGTGCTCTCATTTAAATATGACATTAAAGATATTTCATATCTGAGGACGCTCTCCGAAGGAGATAAGTGGTAATATGTTGCAGAGTTCGACAATAGATGTTGAGAAGATAAGAGAGGACTTTCCAATCCTTCAAAGGAGGATTAAGGGCAGCCATAAACTTATCTATCTCGATAATGCTGCTACTACGCAAAAGCCTAGAGCGGTCATCGACTCTATTAGCGATTACTACACCAACTATAATTCAAATATTCATCGAGCAGTACATCAATTGGCGGAAGAGGCTACATTTGCATATGAGGAAGTTCGCCAGAAAGTTGCCAAGTTAATAAATGCAGGATCAGCTGACGAAATTATCTTTACTAGAAACGCGACCGAATCAATAAATCTAATAGCCAAATGTTGGGCTCGTCAGCACCTAACTAAAGGGAATAAGGTATTGATAACTGAAATCGAGCATCACAGCAATATCGTGCCGTGGCAGTTAGTAACTGGAGAGGTTGGGGCATCTTTGGATTATTTGGGAGTTGGGGATGATGGGCGTATAGAAATTAAGGATTTTAAACAAAAGATTAATGATCCCAATTTGAAACTGGTATCAGTATCCCAAATGTCTAACGTCCTAGGTACTATCTTGCCTATAAAGGAAATAACGAAGCTTGCCCACGAAGTGAACGTGCCAGTGATGGTCGATGCTGCCCAGTCGGTGCCTCATATGAAAGTCGATGTCCAAGATCTTGACTGTGATTTTATGGCTTTTTCCGCTCACAAAATGCTAGGTCCAACTGGCGTCGGGATCCTCTTTGGGAAAAGGGAAATTCTTGAAGAAATGCCACCTTTCATTGGAGGCGGTGATATGATTAAGGAAGTCCATAAGCAGACTACCTCATTTAATGAGCTGCCATACAAATTCGAAGCAGGGACTCCCAACATTGCTGACGTTATAGGCTTTGGGGCAGCGATAGATTATCTGAATGATATTGGATTTAAGAATATTCAAGAACATGAGAAGGAGATTACTGAATATGCTCTGGATAGAATGAATGAAATTCAAGGTATTACGATATATGGCCCACGCTCTATGGATGGACGAGGCGCAGTCATATCTTTCAATTTGGGTGATATCCATCCACATGATCTGGCTACTATATTAAATGACTTCGGTATCGCAATGAGGTCAGGCCATCATTGTGCTCAGGTGCTAATGGAAAGATTGGACGTTTCCGCTACGTCGAGGGTTAGTTTCTATATTTATAACTCAAAAGATGAAGTTAATATACTGATTGACGCTTTACAAAGCGCACGGAGGTTGTTTGGACTCTGAGTGAGGACATATACAGGGAGATAATACTGGATCATTATAGAAATCCTAGAAATAAGGGTAGAATTTCTAACGCGGACGTAAGCTTTCATGATAGCAATCCTCTTTGCGGAGATGAAATAGACATTCACCTAAAAGTTGAAGACGACATTGTTAAGGACATAAAATTCGAGGGGAGGGGTTGTGCAATAAGTCAGGCCAGTGCATCAATGCTCACAGAAATGGTAATGAACAAGTCGTTAACCTCTGTCAGAGGATTAGGCAAGGACGACATTCTTGAAAACATAGGCCTGGTGAACCTAGGGCCAGCAAGAATAAAGTGTGCTTTACTCTCTCTAAAGGTTCTCAAGATGAGCATGGTAGAATACTATGCCTCAAAAGATCCTGAGTCTGCTAAGGAGATCCGTGAGGGCTCTAGGTTCTATTAGACGGCGCTATATTCAGATGCACATCTTGATTTTTCTTGTCCTTTCCCTACAAAGGGATAGAAAATGAAGACAATTTGGAAATTTAGAAACAAGACAGATAACTTATAGGATTATCGGCGATTGGAAGCTCGTGTATCCCATCTTCAATAACTCATCTCGTCAGAAATGATTAGCCCAAGACAAACATGTCATCCATTTCTAGTATTGGGTCGGATAACATGTGAAAGTAAAAGATAGATTGGTCCTTCGTCAACATTAATGTCACATTTTGCACTTAGCACACCTATGGCCCACGTGGGTGCCTCAACTCAGATCTCCTCAATTCGTAACTGTTCTGATGCTTTTTGCTTTGCTGACAATTTTGGTGGCGACACAGCTGACCTTGGATCTGGATCAGGCAATCAGCTTGTACGTATCCAGTATCCAGCCCGCTTCAGATTTGATTTCCATGGTAACAATAGCTGTTACCTCTCTTGGAGATGTTGTGACCCTAGTCATAATTTCTATTATCCTTAGTGTTATCCCAAGAACTAGAAAACTGGGACTCATTTTTTTAATAACAATTCTCTTGATTGTTATACTAATAACTTACTTCAAACCAATCGTGGGTCGGGAGAACCCCACTTACCCCTCTCCTTTCGTGTTATCAAATAACTCCAAAGGATTTGTGATAGAAGGTGACACACTTTCCCCTATGTCAAGAGATTATTCCTATCCCTCCAATCATGTCGCGATTTCAACTGCATTAGCATTCATAATCGGTTATGCACTTAACAAGAAATCGAGGATACTTGGCTATTTAATTTGGAGCTTCCCCTCTATTGTCGCTTTAACTCGAATCTTATTGATTCAGCATTATTTTACCGACGCGATTGGCGGCTTTCTCTTCGGTTTGATCGTGTCTATTATTATGAGTAACTTCATGCATCTTGGAAGAGAGGTTGCGATCGTTGGGTCAAAATCATGAAAAAAGAAGATGGAATTGCTTTCAGCAGAGCGTGATAGTTTCTATCTCGCTTACCTCAAATTGTTTGTCCAATAATGGCCAAATTTGCTGTAAGAATAATGAGGTCTACCATTATGGCAATCTCGACCTTTGCCTCTAATTCTACATGTGGGTTTCATTTTGATAAGGTTAAATAATTTGTGCAGCGATTAAATTATCGAATTGCAATCAGCTCTGCGGCAGTTAGGAGACTACATTATTCGCCGCTGTCAAAGCGAGGACCTTAGTCAGGTGATTGGTGTAAACCTGTCGACCTTGCCAGAACATTACTCGGATTATTTCTTTGAATCTATTCTGAAGGAATTGCCCGAATCGTTCGTTGTTGCAGAATTGAATGGACGAGTTGTTGGATATATTATGTGCAAAATCGAGTTCGGCTTTTCAAACTTTAAGAAGCTTGGATTTGTAAAGAAAGGACACGTTGTATCTGTTGGGGTACTGGAAGGACATCGAGGAAAGGGTATAGGGAAGGCACTGATGCTTGAGGCAATTAACGGGGTAATAAGCCGTAGAGGAGACGAAATATACCTCGAAGTGCGGGTTAGCAATGAGGGTGCCATAACCATGTATGAGAGGCTGGGTTTTTTGAAGAAATCTAGGTTGAGATCTTACTATCGTGACGGGGAAGATGCTTTCCTTATGGCATTAGAATTGGACAGAATTTGATGAAAAGTAAATTAAGGCCTTCGTAAGCCACCTCATATAGATGAATAAGCTGTCTGGTCCACATCGATTGGGAGTAATTATCTTGTTTATCTCTTTGATAGGATTTATTTTCTATACATACCTTTTACTTTTTTCAGGCTACGACATTTTGGTGCTCAAATTCACTTTACTGTTCTTTGTTGCAGCAATAGTGGGCGTCATTGCTTGGATGGGATACACAATGGCAACTGCAGCCTCACTTGAAAGTACAGAAGAAGAAAAACAGACAGGTAACAATCCTTAATACATTCAGTTCCCCTTTTTAATTAGCACATCAGAAACCAATTGGTATAAACATGGCCCTACCTCTCTTACTACGTGTAAGAACTTTATGTCGTGTGAATATTCACGAAAGGCGTCTTCAGTCTCAAACTTGCCTATTTCCAAGGCCGAGTTCTTGCAATCGGCCCTTACATGTAGAAAATAATGAATTATGCCCTGCTCTTCTTTCAAACATTTGACTGCGTCATTGACAAAGTATCTCGCCTTTTCAGGAAGTGGCATCAACACTCTATTTGACTTTCCACCAATGCGAGAGCTTACCATCTCTTTTGCATCTCCACAGAGGCTCTCGATTTTCTCTTCCATCTTGTTCAAACTAGAATTAAATAACGAGAGTTCGTGAGCAGCTCTGTTAATATCCACATTATAAACCCTTTTTACATTCCGATATTTGCAAATGATTATTGAAAATGTTCCTACTCCGGCGAACAAATTGGTAACAACGTCATTCTCAGAAGTAAGATTTGCAATCCTAAATCTCTCGGTAGAAAGTCTAGGTGAAAAGTAAGCTTGTTCTACATCAACCTTAAATCGACAGCCATACTCCTTGTAGACAGTGATCGGATTATTATCTCCCGCAATTAGGTCCAGCTTCCTTGTTCTGTGATCGCCGGCTATTGGAGAGGTTTGCATATAGACCGATCTCACTGATTTGATACTGTCTAAAATTGTATTCCCTATTAGGCTTCTCTTATCAAACAAGGCCTCTGGGATTCTCAAGATTACGATACTGCCTATAGTATCAAAAGAAGAAGTAAGCTCGGATAGCTCTGATTCCTCAAGTATGTTCCTCATTGCTCTTTTCAGAAAAGTAGGCATGAAAAGATTTCCGTTATAAGCGACGTTAATGGAAATTATTCAACATAATAGTAATTACCAGTATCCTTTTGGTTCCTATCCAGTCTGCTATCTTCCTTATTTACACGTGGGCGCCCTGTTTCCTGATCTCGTCTATAAGTAATGCTAAGGGATCTCAAAAATTCGTTCATGCCAGATTCCTTAGCAATAGGCATGGAGGCATGTCCACTTGAGCCGGGTATGCCCTGAAATATAATTAGACTGTCTGAAACCAAGTCGATAAGTTGTACGTCATGGTCAATAACTATTGCCGACTTTCCATATGCTCTTACGAACCTCTGCAAAAATTTAGCCAGAGCAATCCTGTCTTCAACATCCAGAAAGGCAGATGGCTCGTCAAGAGCATAGATGTCTGCCGGCCTCATCAGCGAAGCCGCAACCGCTACCTTTTGAAGTTCTCCGCCACTAAGGTGTCGAATGCTCTTTTCAAATAGTTTCTTTATCCCTAATGGAGTTACTATCTGCTCTTCCAAAGGCGATCCTTCGATCTCGTTACCGTACGATGCGGTAAGGACTGATCTTACATCTCCCTCATAATCCTGGCTCAGATATTGTGGTTTGTAGGAGATCTTTACATCGGTATTGATGGAGCCTGAATCAGGATTCTCCATGCCTGAAATCATTTTCATAAATGTTGTCTTTCCCAATGCATTCGCTCCTACTAGACCGATTATCTCACCTTTCCTAAGGGAGCCACTTTCAACTGTCAACTTGAATGATGAGTGGAATGATTTGGTCAAGTTGGAATAACTAGTCACGGCCACATCCATAAGTGAATCTTGAACGGAGCTGGTCTTGTCAAACCTGTAAGATTTTTCTCTAAATCTGACGTTTTCATTGGGGAGATACCCTTCAAGAAAATTATTTATGCCTATTTTTGTGCTTCTTAGGGAAGAAGTAATTCCGTATGCCCCAGGTTCGCCATAAAGGACATGAATGTTATCTGACAAATAATCAAGAAGAGTAAGGTCATGCTCGACCACCATCACATTTTTACCTTCCCTTGCCAATTCTTGTATAACTCTGGATACGCTCAATCTTTGATAAACATCATTATAAGAAGAAGGTTCGTCAAAAAAGTAATAATCTGCGTCTTTAGAAACTGCAATCATCACAGCGAGGCGCTGTAACTCTCCCCCACTCAATTCATCGACATTTCTGCTTATTGCGCTTTCCAAGCCTAACCTTGGAATTAATCTTTCAGCAACCTTACGTTCATCATATTTTTCGATGAGGTCACGAACTTTCCCTTTGAATGCCTTTGGTATTAAGTAAACTAGCTGAGGCTTGATAGAGGATTTAATTTCACCCGACGCAAGCTTTTCAAAATGAGCCTTCATTTCCATTCCCTGCAAGTTTTCGATTATACTGCTCCATGTAGGTTCTGACTCGTATTTGCCAAAGTTGGGCCTCAGACTGCCCGATAAGATATTTACAATTGTAGACTTTCCCATCCCATTTCGACCTAGCAAACCCACTACCGAGCCCTTCTTCAAGGTAGGTAGCTTATACAGTCTAAAGGAATTTACTCCGTATTGATGTATTTTTTCATGACCCAGTTCCCTTGCTAGGTTAACAATGACTATGGCGTCAAAGGGGCACTTCTTTATGCATATACCGCAGCCAGTACAAAGATCTTCAGATATCAGCGCTTTACCATCATTTGGTCTCTGAATAATGCATTCGCCGCCCGTCTTATTTACAGGACAGTATACAATGCATTCCAAGCCACATTTCCTAGGTTGGCATAGGTCTTCATCTAAAACTGCGACTCTGTGAGTATCCTGCCTTTGATCACCCATTTGTTATTGCGCATTTGCTTCTCCTTAATCTATTATATGCCTTGTGACACAGCAAGCAAAATTCCTTCCCAAAAATTCATCTTGTCTTCCTCTATCCAAAGGAAACCGAATATGCATATTTCCAGTAATCGTGACATGCGAATCTGCATTCAATAAAATGACTAGATAAATCATCCAATAACTAACAAAAAAAGTGAAGACCAAATAGGAACGTTAAATTTACCCTTTTCACTGCTTAATCCCCAGCCGGCCATAGCGAGAGGGAGCGACCCGGACCCATTCCGAACCCGGAAGTCAAACCTATCGTCGCTGCTGAATACTGACCTGCGTGAGCGGTTGGAAAGCAGCAGTGCTGGCGTTCCACTAGGTTGTCAAATCTGGGATATTGGCCCTATTTGTAAGCTAGATTTCAGTTTTCTCGCCAAGGTGAACGAGTTTTAAAAGATCTCTAATGTTCTTTCCGATCCGGCTTATTAATGGATAAACTGAGATAAGCCCCAGCGGGTCCCATACTTGAGATTGAATTATGCAGCAGAAATCAGCAGCTCTAACGAACAATTTTGCAAATTCTTCGCCGGGAGGTATACGAGCAATCGACTCAGATATGGCATCATCTCTTGCTAGATAGTGGGACAGCAAACCTCCCGTCCAACCTAAGTATATTATCTTTTCATTTCTAAACATGAATTGAGGATAGCACGACACAAGGTCATGAGCATTTTGATCCGAATCAATTATACTTAGGTTTTTTAACAGACAATAAATATTGTAGAAAGGCCCCATTCTCATTATGTCCTCTATCCCTATGTAATCTATAGAGGAGCTTTCAACCTTAACAAAACCGTCTCGGTTGCAGAGCCAGCGTTCGTAATAGGGCTGCAATGTCTTCTCTACGTCAGAGTCCAATATTCCTCTTCTACAAATTACTCCAGCACTCTGCAATTCATTAATTAAGGAATCCATCTGGAAAATTGGCATGAACGATTACCCCCCGACTGATAATATGATCGCCGAACACCCATATATCACAAGAGGGGCTATTACGGTCAATTTATTTTTTTTCTAGTTAAACAGAACCTATCTTAAAGTCAGGTCCTGGAAGGAGTAACTGGATAACACTATTCTGTCTTTGATTTTCACCTTCAATCTAGCTCGTCTAGCACCAACCTTATTAATGAACGAATGCCAAAGCCCGTTGCTCCCTTCGGATTGTAACTTTTATCCCAAGTTCCATCCTGAGTCCAGGCAGTTCCTGCTATATCAAGATGTATCCACGGAGTTTCGTTTACAAAGTTAGAAAGGAAAATTGCTGCTGTAATAGTCCCTCCTGCACGGCCACCAATGTTTTTTATATCCGCAAATTTACTCTTAATTTGTTCGTTAAAGTCAGGATAGAGGGGCAGTTCCCAGAATTTTTCATTAGTCTTCTCACCAATCTGCCTCAGCCTATCAATCAACTCCGGGCTATTGCTGAGCGTCCCTGCAATATTAGAACCTAGGGCTACAATACACGCTCCAGTCAAGGTCGCCAAATCGATTATAGAATTGGGGTTGTACTTTTCTACTCCGTACGCGATACTGTCGGCTAGAATGAGTCTCCCTTCGGCATCTGTATTAATTACCTCTACGGTTTTTCCATTATACATCCTTACTATATCCCCCGGCCTATATGATGAACTTGATGGCATGTTCTCTACGCATGGGACAATTCCTATCACATTCGTTTTCACCTCAAGATTTGCCAGACCGCTCATTATTGCTAGTACATCACATCCCCCTGATTTGTCGAATTTCATTTCTTCCATCCGATCTGAGGGCTTGATGGATATTCCACCTGTATCAAAGGTGACTGCCTTGCCCACAAACAGATATGGTACAGTTGTGCTGCTTCCTTCGTTTCCCTTGTATTCTATAATAACTAGCTTGGGAGGCTTGTTACTTCCCATGCCTACTGCGACGATACCATTTAGACCGAGGGATTCCATCTCGTAACGTTCTATTACACGAGTTGAGATTCGGTGATGTTTTGAAGAAAGATCTAAAGCTATACGAGCGAGGTATTCTGGCGAACACTCATTCGGGGGTAGATTTGCTAAATCCCTTCCAAAATTAACGGCATCGGTTATTATTTTTGTGGTATCCAACACCCTCTGCCAATCTTTTTCGTTACCATCAACCAGTAAGCTGACTTTCAGCGATGATGGACCGTGCGATTTTTCACCAATTTTCTGTGTTTGATATTTATCGAATTTATAAAGCGATAAGCATGTTCCCTCACAAATTGCTTCTGTCAAGTCTTTGGTTAATTGAGTAAAAGGTTTGATGCTATATTCACTAACATTTATCTCCGTAGCTTTCAAAGCTGCCTTTCCTGCAAGAACTCTAACTTTATCCTTGTCCAGACTTTTCTTCTCTCCCAGCCCCAAAAGCATGATTCTATGCACAGGCCCCATAGGAGAATGGACAATGCAGATAGTGCCAAATGCACCGGTGTGCTCCTTGTCCTTTAATACTCGTCCCACAATTTCCACAAGGTTAGCGTTAGCATCGCCCAATTGATTCATTACTTCTTCGACCTCATTCTCGAACACACCTACAACCAATAGTGGCGTTTGTTTAGCAGAATCAGGAATCCGCTCGGCTACAAGTTTGACCATGCAGTGCTCATTATTAGGACTTTATTTTAAGGTATTCAAGTCACATCGGCATTGCCTAGTAATGATTTACCCCCCCGTTGCAATTATGGTTGAGAAAAACCTAATGTTTTTATTTTCGATCACTTCGCAATCATGTTAGTCAGGGATTGGCTTGCTGCTCGGAGGTTGGGGATTTTAGATGACTTTGAGAATGCGCTATTTGGATCTCAAAGCAAAGGTTCGAGCTGTTAGAATGCTCGCTATAGAGGGGATTGCCGAAGCAGGTTCTGGTCATCCAGGGGCTTCCTTCTCGGCCGCCGAGATAATGGGAGCGCTTTACTTCAGGAAGTTAGTGCATAATCAATTTGATCCTTTCTGGAAAGGGAGGGACTATTTTATAAATTCCAAAGGACATTCTGCCCCTGGATTTTATGCTACACTGGCTGTCGCAGGATATTTCCCAATCGGAGAGATCAAGTCACTCCGTGGGTTTGGATCTCGGCTACAAGGTCATCCAGTGCGTTATTCCGAGGAGCAACAGAAGTGGAGTGTACCTGGGGTCGAGTATTCCGGAGGTTCGGAAGGGATAGGACTGTCAGTGTCTGTGGGGCTTGCACTGGCCAATCGTCTGGATGGAAATGCCAATCACATATTTACTTTAATTGGAGATGGGGAATCAAATGAAGGTCAGGTGTGGGAAGGGGCGATGTCAGCTTCCAAATTTCGATTAGATAATTTGACTGCGATACTTGATCGCAATAGAATTCAACAAGACGGATTTACTGAGGATGTAATGCCACTTGATCCTGTCCGTGACAAGTGGCTTGCTTTCAATTGGAACGTCATTGAAATAGACGGACATAGGGTGGAGCAACTGATAGATGCAATTGACAAGTCCTTGGAAGTTAAGGATAAGCCTACAATCATAATTGCTAATACTGTCAAAGGCTATGGTATCAAACATATGACTAACAACCCGCAATGGCACGGGAAGGCTCCACCTAGGAAGCAGACACCCATACTAGTTGAAGAGCTTGACTGTGAGTTTTTAATTGCCCCTTCGATTATTGCTGGTGGAAAGGAGAATTATGAGGAGAAAATTAGAATGGCCGAGAGGGGAGGAGCGGACGTCATCCACTTGGATGTAATGGATGGAAGATTTGTCCCGAACTATACCTTTCTAGCGGACACCATATACAAATTAAGAAAGATCACATCGATGCCGTTCGATGCTCATCTAATGATAGAAAGCCCAGCAACAGTGATTGACGAATATATAGGAGCTGGATGCGATGTAGTTACTGTCCACGCTGAGGCGTGCAAACAGGATGAATTTTCAGAAATTAATAGCAAGCTTATTTCCAACGGTATAAGCCCAGGGATTGCAATTAATCCAGACTCAGCATTACCGGATTGGATTTGGGACTACCTGGATTCGATAGATGTCGTAAATATATTATCTGTAAATCCTGGATTTCCAGGACAGAAATTTATTCCTTCGGTTCTTCCCAAGATGATAAGTACAGTAAAGGAGCTTAGGCGAAAAGGGTACAAGGGTTATGTTGAGGCAGATGGTGGAATAGACTCCATAACTCTGCCTCTAGTTTATGAGGCGGGCGCCAGAATTCTTGTCACAGGCAATGCGGTTTATGGAACCCCAGACATTCAGGGGGCCATACTACAATTGAAACATACAGCAAACGTAGTGTTGGAAAAAAAGCTTCTCAACCTATCCACGAGTATAGGAATTCGAAACGATTGGCTAAGAACCCGTAAACATATATTGATTCCATTCGCAAACGAATTAGATATAGAGGAAGAAATTCATGCTCTTAAGTAAGGGAAAGGCAAGTCTTGACATGCGGACTGCGTACGGTGACAGTCTAGTGGAAGCTGGGCTAAAATATCCAGAGATAGTTTGTGTTGGTGCAGATACCACAGATTCACTGAAGATTAAGAATTTTGGAAATAAGTTCCCAGAGAGATTTTTCAACGTGGGAATTGCAGAAGCGAATTTAGTCTCCGTTGCTGCCGGTCTTGCCATGGCGGGAAAAATCGCCTTTGCGAGCACGTACGCGGCATTTCTTCCTGGTAGGTGCCTCGACCAAATTCGCAATGCAATATGCTATCCAAACCTGAATGTAAAACTTGTCGTTTCCCATGCTGGATTGACGGTTGGTCCGGATGGTGCATCTCACCAACAAATAGAGGATCTGGCCACGATGCGAGCGATCCCAAATATGAAGGTGCTTGTGCCTTCCGATGCGATTTCGGTTAGAAAGATTGTTACCTCTGCTGTTCTCACGAGAGGACCAGTCTATGTCAGATTGGCACGTCCTCCTAGTGAGGTGTTGTATGATGAGAGTACAGCTAAATTTGAGATAGGTAGTGGAAATCTTCTTCGCGATGGTGATGATGCAACCCTAGTTGGGTGTGGTTTAATGGTTTCCACTCTGTTGAAGGCGGCAGAAATTTTAAAAGAGGAGCATTCCATAAATTGTCGTGTAATTGACATGTTTACTGTAAAACCTATTGATGATGAATTGCTCGAGAAAGCAGCCAAGGATACTGGATTAATAGTCTCAGTCGAGGAACATAATATCCTCGGAGGTCTTGGAGGAGCAGTAGCTGAATCTGTTTCTTCCAGATACCCTGTGCCAATCGAAAGGATTGGGGTCTCAGATGTGTTCGGTGAATCGGCAAGAGACGAAGAATTAGAAATGCTCCTGGACGTCTATGGATTAAGTCCTACAAAGGTAGCAAGAAGGGTTGTTGAGTCAGTGAAGATGAGGAAATGAAGAGAGAATGAAGATTTTTTTAGATACTGCCAATATTGAATCAATTAGAAAGTACAAAGACATGGGGGTATTGGATGGTATTACAACTAACCCGACGCTATTATCAAAGGAGCAGGGTTCACCCGATGAGATAATGAAGACAATCGTAAGTATGATCCCCGGTCCTGTAAGCCTAGAGGTGATAGGGACAGAATCAGAACAAATGATCGAAGAAGCTCATCACTTGAAAAAATATGGGCAGAATGTAGTAGTAAAAATCCCAATGATCCCTGAAGGTTTGAAAGCCTTACGGACTCTATCCACTGAAGGATTGTCTACGAATGTCACATTAGTGTTTTCTGCCAGTCAAGCACTGCTGGCAGCTAAAGCAGGGGCTACCTATGTTAGTCCGTTCATTGGCAGACTCGACGATATCGGGCATAATGGAATGGCAATTGTGAAAAGTATTGTGAGTATTTTCAGAAATTATCAGCTCGGGACCCAGGTTTTAGTGGCGAGCATACGTCACCCCGATCATGTCGTCCAGGCTGCGGAACTTGGAGCAGATGTCGTTACGCTTCCCCCTGACATTCTTGGCAAGATGATGAAGCATCCACTTACAGACAAGGGATTAGAAGCTTTTCTCTCTGACTGGAAAAAGATTAGGAACGAGTCTCCAAGGTTAATAAAATAACATAGTTAATAGAAGATGCTTGAAAATTCTTCAAACCAGGAGGGGTCAACTAACAGCTCAGCTTTTCAATAGTCCTATGACTTTATTGGGAATGTCCTCTAATTTGCTCACGGCGAGACTTCTTTCGTAATCCAAATACCTTAGATTTTGACCAATCGCAATAGCATCTTGTAAATTTCTCCCCAATCCAAGAGCGACCATATGACTACCAATCTTGCGAAAGGATAATACCATGTGCCTAACAGCATCAGTGTCTGAAGGTTCGCCATCAGTTAAAGTAAAAAAGATTTCTGGTTTGAAAGATCTTACCATTGGTTCGAGCAAACCGTATATCTCCGCAAGGGGTGTCCCTCCACTCGCTCTTATCTGCGCCAATCTTTTCGTACATATTGAAGACCATCTATAATTCGGTGGCTTTATCAACCAACATTTCACTTCTTTACCCTCTGTACTAAATGCATATACGGAAAATGTTACTCCCAAAAAGGAAAGAGCTTCACAAAGAGCGTTTGTGACACGTTTGTATTTTAGCTCTACTTCCTGAATGCTACTAGAGTGATCTAACAGTATCATTACTCTCGTCTTAATTGCGAGCTTCAGATCAACAATGAATGGTGTGGGTATAAATTCGACAAATGCTTCTGAATCAAATTCGTCTCCAAACCGGTCATGTCTCTCTATCCAGCCTGTGCGCCACTCCCTAAATCTCGCCTTTGTCTTGTGGATAAGGTCAGTGTCATAAACTGGAGTTTCGTTGACATCGAGCCGCTGCGGGACGCTGATTCCCATGTTTTCCAAATTCTCGTACCCTTTATTCTCATGCCTCTTGCTCTCTTGAACTAATGTCTCATACTCTGGAAGAATGTCTGTCCCATGTACTATAGCGTTTATCTTGTTCTCAACGCTTTTCTCTGTTGCTCGTTTTTTTCTAACTATCTTTTCAATCTGTCGAGATAATTCCGATTCACTTATGGAAACCCCGAACCTCGAACGAATGGTTGAAAAGGGGACCAAGACCAAGGGATCTACCTGTAAGATCCTAATTATGGGCGGAACTTGTTCTTCTATCCATTTTGTCTTATAATCAGAGGTAAGAGCCTCCTGTACCACCGAGTTAGCCAATTCGACTGCTTTGGTCACCTTGTAGTATTCGGAGGAGAAGAGCTCACCTTTGATATAACCAGTCAAGAATAATTGTCCGAAACCTTCAAGCAGCTTTTGTGCACCATATAACGTATTTAGGAGAGGCCGATTCAACCAAGAAATTCCTTCGTCAAATATTATCTCATCCATCATTCCCTTCCATTCTTCAAGGCCTACTGATTCTATTCGCTTTTTTTCAAGTGCATTAAACACAAAGCCAAAGGCATGATCATAACTGAGGACCTTAGTTGAATACTTTAGTCTCATTGCCTCATACCACAGGGAGACACGCCATTGACGATATTTTTGAAATCGATTTCCCGCATATCCGCGAAGGTGAGGAAGAGCGATTTGACCCTTATCAGGACTTGTCTTTGGATTTGCCTCTTCTGTGAACGTTACAAGCGCTTTAGGTTTGTCAGACCATCTGCGTGACAGAAAAGAAGCAATTTCTAAGAGAACATCATCCCTGAGAGTCAAACCGTCCAAGGAAGAAATGTGGTGCACTTTTAGTATCAATACACTCCTCAAAAACCTCGCTAATTTCCGAAAATAGAAGTAATCATATCCATTACTTTTCTATACTCAACATCTCCCCATTGGCCATAGACGTTGGCAAATACGAGTTGTGCAGCATGCTTTGCCTCAGTTCCTGATACTATAAGCTTTGAGAAGGCAATTGTCTCTCTAATACTGGGGCTGTAATACAGCTCTTCGACAGCGGCGGCTTCACGAAGCTTGTTTGCTAGTTTAACGCCCATTCTTACGGATGAAGCTGCTGAGTCCTCAACAGTTGTGTGTCTTCTTATGATGTCTACTTCTACCTCTTCAGGAGGATATTCTAACCTGATACGGACCGGAAATCTACTGAGCATTTGCGGCGGCAATTCCTTGGTTCCTACGTGGGACAACGGATTGATTGTTGCAATAACGGTCCATCCATTAGACGCAGTTATTGTCTGACCCTCCGATTCCTTTAGTACAACTTGTCTTCTATCATCCAAAGCCTCATCTAGCCGCAAAAGCACATCTGCCTCGGCAGCATTCAGTTCGTCAAGGTATAAAAGTCCCCCGAGCTTCATGGATTCCACCAGAATACCGTCAATAAATCCCACTTCGCCATTTTCAAGGGTCTTCGTTCCGATAAGATGGGACTCGCGAGTTCTGAGGCTAAAATTAACCGGATATAACCTTCTGCTAATTTCTGCTCCAAAAGCTCTAACTAGTGTGGTCTTGCCTGTACCCTTTGGCCCTATAATCATAGCAAATAATCCTAAATCATAGGCTTTTCTCAGAACCGGCAACGCGTCGTTCCAATCCAAATAAACGGGTGATGATGATTGACTCATAATAAACACTGATACCTTTGGTTCGGCCTAGTAGACTTAAAAAGGTATATTACAGCCCTCAAAATCTAAGTACGCAAAATGGTCCGCTTATTTCTTATGAAATCACTAAGTAGGGCCGTTTCTAAGGATTCAGGGCTGACATAATAGGATCTACCTTTAACTCGTCTTTCCATATCATTGACAAAACCTAATAACGAATCTTCCTCACTAATCATTAAGGTGTCTATGTATATCCCTTTCCTATGGCACTTCTCTGCCTCTATTATAGTTTGTTCACCTATGTAACCGTCGACCTGCCTGTAGCGATAGCAAAGATAAACTAGATTTCCAGCCGAGACGTCAAGTCTCAAATCATAATCGGCTTGAACGCTATCCAAGCTCGAAGCATCTGGCTGATAAAATTGCGAATACGGCCTGCTTTTTAGAATCTCTTCTCGCTGCTTTGCATCATCTATAAAGCAGGCACTTGGATGACCATCGGTTACGAGAATAATCCGTCTATTTGCAGAATCCTCCTTGAGTAAGATTCTCTTTGCTAGTCTAAAGGCTGCTTGATAATTTGTGTAATGCAAGAAATCAGAGCCTGCATCAAATGTCTTGAGATATGGAATATCTGAAATCTTAACATGAGATGCAAGCGAACCGAAGCCTACTACATAAATTGAATCGTTAGGAAAGTACTTCTGGTTAAGCATTACTAAGCTCCACAAGGCCTTCTTTGCCGCTTCAATCCTGCTTAAATCCCCAAACATTCTAGAGTATTTCATCGTCGAGCTCAAATCTATGCAATAAACTACACTGGCGCGGACGTCATATAGGGTTTCATGCTCTTCCATATCATCCGTTTTCAATTGAAGCGGAATATCTATCCTACCAAATTCTTTTTGGGTTCGGAGAACGCAGTTAAGTAACGACAATGGTATATTCACCAGCCGTATGTCGTTTCCAGCTTCAAATTTACGAGTAGTATCCAATACGACAGATCCTTCGCCTATATTTTTAGTACTATGGGTCCCTGCCTCGCCCACCTTCAGTGCCTTCATCACGTCATCTAGAATCAAATTACCAATTTTGGAAAATCCTCTTGAACTAAGCCACTTTTCCTCATCTCTTAAATACCCCTCCTGAAGAAGCATTCTAATGATCGGAAAGGGCATTCCACGGTCTGGAGAATCTTCCTCTTTTAATTTGTTATCATTTGGATCTTGTCCATTTGCTGATGCCTTCTCGGCATTTAGTTGTTCTAAAAGACTCCTTATGATTTGATCCAATTCTTGAAGGTTAGGTCTCTTTTCTCGTAACGCTTCTCTTCCAACTATACTCAATAAGAGATCGATCTCTTTTTTAGGCAAACCTTCAAGATTAGCTAAGGATTTTGATTTGCCAGAATCGCTATCTGAGTGAAAAAGTTGATAAAAGTAGCTTTGCTCAGAATCCTTCAATTTAATGTTGTAAGCCAAACTCACTCTGACTCTTCTTTTCTAGCACGGCCGGTTCAGTCCATGTTAATCCTTCCAATACTAATTCCGTTACGGATGCCAGCAGCTCTCCATCTAGTTTCGGAGGTATCGAAATGAAACGGCTGTTCACATCATGTTTCCTCAGCTTTTCTATTGTCTCTTTCTGTTCGTTTAATATTCGATCGATAGTCTTAACCACTAACTGTTCCAGGTGCGGAGACATCTTAAGCTGGGCTTGATAGTCACGCATTGAAGAAGGATCAATGCCTAACATTTTTTGTGACACGTTGAATCTGTTGTCATCGGAAAAATCCTTACGTATGAGTTGAAGTTCATTTGAATTAACAGTGTCCATATAACTTAAGGAAACTACCTTTAATGCTTCATCGATGAGCTTCCCCAACAGCTTCGACCTCGCATCAAAACTGTCGTCTATTTCAGAAAGCTCAAATTTTACTGCCTGAAAAATACTGCCAAAGTCACAATACCTGGGCACATTGATCGTAGCATGGAAAAGCGATCTAGTTCTTTCCGATTCACTGACTAGCAATTCCATCGAATGCACTCCCATCCTAACACTTACACCTTTCTCTTGGTTTATCTCGCTTCTAGTCCTTGCGTTATGAACTATTGAAGCTAGAGTTCTGACAATAAATACAGGAACAAAAACCGTTGACGAACTGAAGCCTCTTGCCTCCTGCAATATAATCATAACCTCATCCTCCAAACTAAAGGGGTAGTGGGTTTTTATATGGCTTCTCAGACGATCGGAAAGAGGTTCAATAATCCTTCCCGAATGGGTATAGTCGGTCGGATTAGCAGTTGCAAAAATGCCTACATCAGGTCTAAACGTAACTGGATATGACCCCGTCGTAAACTTGCCTTCTTGCAATACACTGAGCAGCGCAACCTGTTTTCTGGGATCGAGTACTGGAAGCTCATCTATACACATCATGCCATGGTTAGCTTGAAGCAGATAGCCGGGCGTGTATGATTCTATGTCGTAGATTTCAATGCCTTTCTTGGCGATCCTCATTGCGTCTATCTGTCCTACCAAATCCTTAACTGAGACGTCAGGAGTAGCGAGGAAGTATCGGTATCGATGGATGCCATCCACCCATTTTATGCGAGTGTCCATCTTGTTGTTTCTTATTGTTTTTTCACACTCAGACGAGACAGTAAAGTCAGGAGTCGTCTTCATTATTTCTTCGTCGCAGAGCATTGCCACAAGATGATCTTCCGAGATACATGTAGGAATATCATGCATCAACGATCCATCGACAACTGGGATAGGAGAAAGCAAGTGTTTTGCAACACTTTCTGCAATTCGAGTCTTTGCTTGACCAATCTCCCCGATTAACAGAATGTCGTGTCCTGCCAAGATAGCGCGGATCAACGATGGAACGACGTCTAAATCATAACCAATTATGCCTGGAAATGGCGTAATGCCATTCTTGAGTCTCGCAACTAAGTTTCTCCTCATCTGGTCTTGTACCGAAACGTATTTGTAATTGATTTCGACCAGATCACGCAACTTGGTCAACTGCTTAAAATTGTCTGGTAGTCCAGCCATCATCTCTGTGTAATTCGGCGCTTCAGTATAGGAATGGTGGACAATTTTCTTTACTTTCTCCTTTGAATCCAATGGGAATCGCGAATTCAGATACAATTGGCTTGTATATAAGAGACGTACCAACCCAATATAGCTGGTTCATCGGGCCACCTTATACATCTCTTGGCATACAGAGAATTTCTGCACATACCTTGAGGACCTCAGCATGGTTTTTATTTAGGAACGAATACGCAATCAGTGCTTGTCGAATAGTGAATACAAACACATACTCAGAATTGCGGGAAAAGACATAGACGGTAGCAAAAAGTCCGTCGTTGCTCTTAGTAGCATTAGAGGGTTGGGTTATAACTATTCTCAGGTATTATTACAATCACTTAACATCAGTCCATCATTAAGAGTTGGATATCTCACGGAAAATGAACTCCAAGAGATTGAGGATGCGGTTAGAAACCCATCAAAAATTAAGATGCCTTCTTGGTATCTAAATCGACGGGCAGACATGGATACTGGTTCTGATACTCATCTCATCACATCGGATCTAGAATTTGCCATTACAAACGACATAAACAGGGAAAAAAGTGTGATGAGCTGGCGTGGCTACAGACACATGTTCGGATTGAGAGTTAGAGGACAGCATACTAGAACAACAGGGAGAAGGGAAAGTGCAGTCGGCGTTAAGAAGAGCGGCAGGGTGGCACCTGCGCAACTCGCGAAATGACTAAGAACTTTGGGATGAATTAGCCATGGGAGATCCTCGAAAAGCAAGGAAAACATTTGGCAGACCGAGAAAGATATGGACTTCCGATCAGCTTAGTGCAGAACTCTATGTTATTGGTTCATATGGACTCCGAAATAAGAAAGAATTATGGAAGGCTCAGACCCAAGTTGCTGGGTTTAGAAACCAGGCAAGAGCCCTCCTTGCGCTACCAGCTGAGGATAGACATCAACAAGAGATAATGCTCCTTAGATACCTTGGCCGGCTAGGCTTGATAGATGAAACAGCTTCATTGGATGATATTCTAAACTTGAAGATTGAGCATTTGTTGGAGAGAAGACTTCAAACTATGATTATGCGAAAGATAAACACTAAATCGCCCTATGCAGCGAGACAGATAGTTGTTCATGGTCATGTTTCAATAGGAGATAGATTTGTTAACTTGCCTGGACATATAGTTACAAAAGAGGAAGAGAGTATGCTTCTTGTTCATGTGGAACTCCCAAAGCCATCATCAACTGCATCATCATCTACATCTGCAACTCTCTAAAACGAGCAGTAACAAGAGTTAATTCTACTTCAAAGTCCTCACGACTATTTACAAATCTCCTTAAGAATGTCCACGTGGTCGATTTTTCCATCTGCATTCATGTCAAAGCCTTGCACGACTATGGCCCACTCATGTCCATCTGCATAATTTCTTAAAATTTGGCTTGCAAAATTTGTCAGCCCCAAGACTGCAGACTTGGTACCGATAGATCTTACACCTGCAACTACGATTACTGTATTTTTGTCGTCATAAGGATTACGTATTTTGGCGATCAGGCCGTGATTGTCCATATTATACAACTCCCCTGTTTCTGCCGTGAGGCCAGACCAAAAGTTTGATTCATTAAACCTGATTGGAAGATATTTGTTAAATTCAGCGGTAACTATGTTTGTTCCTGGGCCCCCTATACTCACAATATTACGACCATTTATCGCTCGTTCTGCTCGCGCATCTGAATCGAGTTTTACTATGAATTCGTCAGAGATACTGCATATATTCCCCAGCGAAAATGCCAGCTGGATAGCGTAATGTCCATCCCTTGCAGACGATTTGTACGGACCATGTGGGTCAGGAGCACCTACAACAATAAGACCATTAAACAAATTGTCCTTTATGAATTCCCTAAAGAAGATTAAATTACTCGAGTCCTGACGATTGTTATCTGACAGAACATTGAACTGAGACTCTCCCCAGTCCATTTCTAGACCATATGATGGGTTGACCGTTTTGAATAGTCGAGCGGTCCCTCCCCGGATAGTCCTAGTTCCAGATTGCTGGATCGCTCCAATGCGCAGTAGTTTTTGCATGTAATAGTAGGCGCTTTGTTCATATATCCTAAGCTCTCTCGCCACTTGGGCGGTATATTTTGGCTCAGACGAAAGCAACTGCATTATCTTCCAGGCGACTGGGTTAGAAAGTACGGACATATAACCGGGATCTTTATAAACGGTTATCGGTTTGGACAACATCTTGTCGCCTACCTTATGTACAAGTGTCTTTTCCAACGACTGACCTTGACTAAGATTATATATAAATTATGACAGGTACAAAATAACTTTGGGTCCATGAAAAGCAGGTTTGTAATGCCTTTACTTTGAGAGCATCAGATTACACTAAATGTATCAATATAACGGTCATTTGGGCCCTTTGGCTATTTTTAATTATGTTATCGAAATAAGTATGCATGTGTGTTCAATCATCGGCTACAAAGGTGAATCTCTTGCTGCTCCTCTTCTTGTGACTTGCTTACAGAAAATGGAGTATAGGGGTTATGATAGTGTAGGAATCGGAACAATTAATGAAGGAAAGGTAAGCGTCAAAAAAGGTGTAGGAAAAGTCGAAGATGTGGATTCAAAATTACTCTTGAAAGTGCTTCCCGGCAGAATCGGAATAGGTCATACAAGATGGGCAACACATGGAAAGGTCACGGAAAGCAATGCCCATCCTCATACATCATGTAGTGGAGAGATCGCCGTTGTGCACAATGGAATAATTCAGAACTTCGCGGAGCTAAAATCACAACTTCTGATGAGAGGTCATATCTTCAAAAGCGAAACTGACAGTGAAGTCATTGCACATCTGCTTGAAGAAGATTATGTCCAATTTGGCGATCTGAGGGGGGCAGTCCTGAGTACTGCAAAAAAATTAGACGGAGCATTTTCATTTATCGCAGCGTCGAATGACGGGACCATAGCCGGAGCTAGATTTGATGAACCACTAATTGTGGGTATTTCAAATGATGGTTATTATATTAGCAGCGACGTTGTGGGATTCTTGAATTATACGGACAGAGCAATATTTCTAGACAACCGAGATATTGTCATCTTGAAGGGTTCTGAAATGGAAATATTTAGTTTTGACGGGGCACCTGTCTCCAGACCTATAACCCAAGTAGCGTGGGAGTTTGGCGGGATTGACAAGGGTACTTATGCACATTTCACCATCAAAGAAATTAACGAGCAAGTAGAGACCATTGCTAACTCAGGAAAGGGTCAAGAGAACAAGATCGAGCAAGTCAGTGAGTTGCTGAAGTCGGCTCCGTTTGTATACTTTACTGGGAGTGGGACAAGTTATCATTGTGCATTGGTGGCAAAGAGCCTTCTTTCAAAGTATGGTAGAAGAAAGTCAGATGCCATCATGTCAAGTGAATTTCAATACGTAGTAAATGATATAGATCCTGACTCTGTAATTGTAGCCGTTTCACAGAGCGGGGAAACGGCAGATGTTCTTGAAGTTGTAAAAAAGGCGAAGGCTTCGGGCTCAAAGATCATTTCGATAGTGAATGTTCCGACTTCATCCCTAGCACGTCTGAGTGACGTTTCGGTTCACATGAATTGTGGGGCGGAAATTGGAGTAGCAGCGACCAAGAGCTTTACTTCACAATTGATGATACTATATACCATAATAGATAGATTGTCAGGAGGAGCTATCGGATTGGAAGGCCAGAGAAACAGACTTGAGATTGCAGTGAGAGGATTAATTGAACGTCAGAGCATGTTTGAGCAAATTGCTAACGACATTAAGGATGTCAAAGACATCTATGTATTGGGTAGATCAATTCATTATCCCATAGCACTAGAGGGAGCACTGAAGATCAAGGAATTAAGCTATGTTCATGCGGAAGGAATTCCAGCTGGAGAGCTCAAGCATGGACCTCTCGCGCTTATTGACAAGAATAGCTGCATTATGGTTCTGAATCCAAACGATTCTACTTTCGACGATGTGAAGGCCAACGCTCACGAAATAAAGGCAAGGGGTGCGTCGCTAATAGGTATAGGAAGTTCAGGCAGTGATGTCTATGATCAATTTATAGAAATTCCTGAACTGCATGAAGTTTTATATCCTATTTTGGAGGTGATACCATTTCAAATGATCGCATATTATTTAGCACTTGAGAAAAATGCAAATCCAGACTATCCTCGAAATCTTGCTAAATCGGTGACCGTTAAATAAGCCCGGACAAGAAGGAGAATCATCGGCCAACTTAGCTTTAAATACAGATGCAGCAATTGACGCCTATAGGACCATGTCTACTGTTGATAGAGATTATGATATTATAATCGCAGGCGGGGGCTTGTCTGGTATGATTGCTGCATGCTCAGCCGCTCACTACTCATCACGAGGGTTAAGAATCTTGGTAGTAGACAGAAATGATTTTGAATCTTTGGGTAGAAAGACGTTGACAGGTTGGATTTGTGGTGACGCGGTCGGCAAGAAACCCGTTGACTACATGAAGAATAGGATAGATATTAGTTGGCAGTTTCCGGAAATCGAACATCCAGTCAAAGGAGTCGTTGCTTATTCTCCCGATCATGAAACAAAGATTTCATTTGATGGAGAAGGATATATTTTAAACAGAAAGCTCCTGCCACAGAAGCAAGCTAAAGACGCCATATCGAGAGGTATTGACCTTAGGGGTAATATCATGCTAAGAGGTCTTGTCACCGATAAAAACGCGGTAATAGGAGTTGAAGGCGATGACTTGAGGGAACGAACTCCATTCAGGAAAACATCTTCACTAGTCATTGATTGTACGGGAGTAACTTCTGTCTTAAGAACAAACCTGGCGATTAAATCCTATATTCAGAGAAAGATACAAAGAGAAGACTTGGAGGCAACGGGGAGATATATCTGCACCTTCGATGTCGGCAATGATGATAAGACATATTTTGACCCGGAATATTGCATAATACATCTAGACCAGGATATCGCTCCTGGTGGTTATGCGTGGGTTTTCCCCAAGGGCAATTTGAAAGCGAATATCGGATTAGGAGTCCAACAGAAGGCATTAGATCAGATGAATAAAAAATCCGGTAAAAATTTGAATCTAAAGCATCTTATCGATAACTATCTAAATTCAAATCCAGCCGTTCTTAATCCCAGATTGTCTGACGAGGTTCAGGATAGCGGAAATTCATGGGGGACATGGCAGGTCTCAGTTCGCAGACAGAACGACTGCATGGTAGCAAATGGATATATGCTTGTTGGAGACTCAGCTTGGATGCCAAAGCCTTTGGATGCTGGGGGGATTGGTCCGGCCATAATCGCTGCTACTCTTGCAGGAGAACATGCGGTGAAAGCCATTCAGCAAGGAGATGTTTCCGAGGCAGGCTTATGGAACTATAACAAGGAGTTTATAGATGAGTACGGGTACAAAACTGCTGGTCTTGAGGTGTTCAGACGAATGTTGCAGGGCCTTTCCAATGATCAAATTAATTATGGTATGAAGCATTTTATCTCAAAGTTCGATGTAGAGAAAATAACTAATGGCGAGCATCCAGAATTCGGCCTTGTCGGTAAGATGGGACTAGTATTTGCAAGTGTAATGAACCAAAAACTGGCGGCATCTTTGAAGCGAACGGCAGAAGTAAATGCGTCGCTTGTCAGACATTATAATGAGTATCCAGGTACTCCCGATGGGTTTGCCGAATGGCAAAATAGCCTAATGGAAATTATGGGGAACTAACAATAATTATTTAATAGCCATTATATCAGGGTGGGAGTTCACAGACCACAAAACACGATTTAGTTGGAATTTTCTAACTGCTTCTCCAACGTACTCATCTTCTTGATAAGCAAATTCCTGCTCGATTCCTCAGTTAGGGTTGATCTGGTATTTTCAATTAGTAGCTTTGCTACATCCAACTTCCTTTTAATGCCTGGGATAATATTGTCATAAACAGAAAATGGATAGATTGAACTGTATAAATCTTCCATTAAGGCAAACAAATTCAATGCGTCTGAAGTTCGTTCAGTTCGTAAATTGTCATAGATCATTCGCTTTATTTCTCCTATGCAGTCCAAGAGACCCAGAAGGTACGATGAGGTTGCAACATTGAGATCATCTATTCCAACAAGGCTGGTCTTTTCATACACGCGCATTAGTTGGTATGCTTCGACCAATTCCTGCTCAGCACTGACAAGGTACCTTTCAAGGTCTTCATGAACGTGCGTTTTGAGAGAGCGTAATTCAGCTTGAGCCTCTTCAACTAGTTTGGCTGCATCTTCAAATCTCCCCCTATGCAATGCCATAATAGATTTGCTGCATTTTATGATGACGTCCCTTGTCCCTTTGATTAGTATCTCGCGCCTATGCTCTACATCATCTAACTCTAATGTGATTTTCTTTAACGTTGTCTTTACATTTTCCGCTGCGGCTGCCATATTTTGTAGGGTTATGCTGAACGGCCTAATAACCCCTTACACGCTAAAGCAAATAATGGGGAACATTTTACTGATCCTTGTATGAGCACACGTAAAAAAGAAGAGAAGGAGAGAATGAACCTTGAAAAATTGACAATGACCATCTCTGCCTTAGATGCGATAGTTAAGAATAGAGATATACAAAGGAATACCAGAAATCTTGTGAAAGATGTTTTGGCAACTTTAAAGGATGAGAAATCTGGTTCTATCACAGTAAGGGCAGCAAATGCTGTGAGTATGCTCGATGGGCTTACTCAAAGTAGACAGATGGAATCTCACATACGGACAATGCTCTGGCAAGTAGTTTCTACTCTAGAAAATATTAGGGAATAAACAAATCACAGAACTACAGCGCTCTGGCTTATTTTATCAGGCGAATGAGTTAAATGGTAGAATGGTGAGAGCTCACATTGGGTCCAAAATGTGGTGTTAAGAGAGTATCTGGAAGTCTCTAAGCCTAGAATTGTCGTGGTTCTTGTCATTACGGCAGTAACCTCCATGCTGGCTGCGAGTAGGTTCGATAGTACTCCCGAATTGGGTTGGGATGTCTCATTATGGAACCTTCTTTTCTTGATAGTATCGGGGACCTTGGCATCCATGGGCTCGAGCGCTTTGAACCATTATTATGACAGAGATATCGACAAGGTAATGCAAAGGACATCGAAAAGACCAATTCCTTCAGGTAAGTTAGCCCCGCAGAAGGTTTTGTTATACGGGCTTCTCCTTTGCGTAGTATCGGTCTCTCTTGCCATGGTGACATTAAATTCGGTGACAGCCGCTATGATCGGCTTAGGAATATTCATCTATGTGGTAGTATATACAATCTGGCTCAAGAGGAACAATCCGTCCAACATTGTTATTGGCGGTTTTGCAGGAAGCGCTGCATCCATGGCAGGCTGGTCTGCTGCGACGGGCTCGGTAGACCTGCTTGGCTTTCTGGTAGGATTATTGGTGTTCTTATGGACGCCAGCACACTTTTGGTGTCTGGCTATCAAGGCCCGTGAGGAGTATCTTACGGTAAATGTTCCTATGCTGCCTGTGTTAGTGGGAAACCAGAAGACAGCAACATACATTTTTTACAATACTGCACTCCTACTTCCCTATTCATTAGCTCTCTATTTCTTTGGACTAGGGGTGTTATACACAGTCATTGCGGCTATCGCTGGCTCATTAATGCTAATTTATCATTACAAATTGGCCAAACAGCCAACTCCGGAATTTGCTTGGAAGGCATACAAGGTTACTGCTCCTTACTTAGTCGTTATATTTATCGGCATTGCTTTGGACGCCCTTTTCTATGTAAGGTATTGATTCATATTATATGCATCCGGAATTTCCCGGTTTTCATAATCGCAATGAGTTTTTTGTTTCTTAGCTTGCCGACTCCTTCCACCTCACTACTCTGCTTGAAGTTTGTCAGTCGTACTTTCTCGGTAATTCAGTCGAAGGTTGAGTCTAAGAGGAATATTCATTATTTAATAATGACAAAAAATTCTAATTTGTTTGCTAGTCACGAAAAGGTGATCGTGACTACTACACGTAAGATTTACTACGTGTTAGAATATGCACGCAAAGTTCAATATTACTTTATCTGCACTGATCTTCTGCTCATAGTCACAACCTCAAACTGTCCAACGCCTTCAGTTCTCCCAAGGAAATCTTCAAGTTTGTCCATTTGACCCTCACTATCATCTAAGATGAAATCAATTAACAGTGAAAATAATCCAAATGCAACTGGCTGTTTGGAAATGGCATTCAATTCCATTCCCGATGGAATGGTTTCTGATAGGGACTTAGAAACCGCGTCTAGATTTGTTTCTGCATCAGCTGGTAAAACTTTTACACGGACAACTAATTTCGACATTTCCAATTAAGGTCCTTCAAATCCGCATCCTATGCACTTGTACATCCTAGCGAATTCTCTACAGCTTTCACATCTCCAGACCAGTACATAACCACAGCTGGGACAGTAAAATTTAACGCATTCGTCGTTTGGCATTATAGGACGACCACATGACGTGCATACAGGTAATTGTAACGAAGTAGGCATTAGTATCTTTTAGTATGGTTTCATCACGTGAATTTATACCTTGCTCATTTGGCCTTCCTTAATCTGCTTTCCAGGAGTCCCTTAACTATCCTTGAGGCGGTCCTTCCGCTAAGAATTAATGAGAGTGGAGCCGAATGAAAGTCAAATTCCCCATCTTGAGAGATTCTCGCCAATGTCGATTGAGAGACTGTGCTAAAGAGGGCGTCAATGGCTTGGTTATCCAGATGCTCGAATAATTTCCGAGCCAAGATCAATTTTTTGAATTCGAATCCAAATTTAGAGTGCCATTCCCTGGGATAGTCATTAAGAAATATGTCATCTCCTTGTTCAATAGCCTTAGCGATTGCCTGGCCAGCAAGCAAACCTCCCATTCCAGAACTAAGGATACCCCCGGCCGTTGTAGGTTTGGTCTGACCGGCAGCATCTCCGACGATCAAGAACCTGTGTCCTTCAATAAAGCTCCTTATCGGTCCTGAAACATAGATTGGGGCAAATATCTTTCTTGATACTGAATAAGAGGAACCTTTTGATTCGAGAAATGAATTGATGGAATTTACTATATTAATGTCTCTACCTGCTACCCCAACTTTCGCCTTGTTCTCTCCCAGCGGAATTATCCAGGCGAAAAAACCTGGGTATTTATCTGCATCAAAATACAGCTCTACAGTATCAGGCTCTATCCACGGAGCAAAAACTTCGTACTGTCCAGAAGGTAATATCCCAGTTCTACTTCTTGTTACTAGTGATGACAATCCTCGTGCATCTACAAAATATTTGCAGGAAACTGTCCCTTCCGAGGTATTGACAGTGTAGGTATACTCATCTTCGACCCTCTGAGAACGATTCTCACCTAATTTAGGGCAAGCCGTGATCGACTTCATCGAATTCATAGTGGTTATTTCAGCACCAAGTTTTTGAGCTTGAAAGGCAATCTGCTTATCCAATTCTCTCCTATCGATGGCCACCACGTCCTGTAGATTCGCATCAACTATAAAAGAGGAAGATCTTGAACATATTCTGGCTCTAACTATATGGGTTCTGAAAGTTCTCGATGACGGGACTATACCCAGCTTCCGCAACCCGCTGAGGCTCACTAATCCTCCGCAGTGTTCTGGAGTACCAATTTCGTGGTCAGCTTCCAAGACCTTGACCGAAATCGATGACTTTGAAACTATTTCCCGAGCGGTCAACAATCCCGAAAGGCTACCGCCCGCTACTATCACGTCGTACTTGGTTCTGTTCATTGCATCGTATTGGAAATAAATAACTCGGTTTATTAATCAAGCTAAGGTCGGAGGAACTATTGGAATTCAAACAGGTAGTAGTAGTAAGGAAAGATCTTCGAATGGGTACCGGTAAGGTGGCAGCCCAGGTTGCCCACGCTGCTGTATCTGGCGCAGAGCAAGTAATGTCTAGTAATCCTTCATGGTTTATGAAATGGTTTAACTCGGGTCAGGCTAAAATTGTTGTTAAAGTTCACTCCCTCGACGATTTATACAACATTAAACGGAGGGCTCAATCTTTAGCTCTTCCAGTTGTTCAGGTCCAGGATAGAGGACTAACACAAATCAATGAAGGGACTATAACATGTTTGGGAATCGGGCCTGGCCCGTCCCCGCTAATCGATCGAATAACCAAGGATCTGAAGCTACTTTAGGCCACTGTGAGTCTACAAGTTGAATCAGGATCATTTCCATCTCAATGTATCATGATCTATTTTTTTTCATAGCGAGTGATTACGCAGTTAGATTTAAGCCGATTGAATGTTTACAACGAAGATAAATAGGGGGACTACACATCGGCTAATTTTCTAATTCGTGTTATCCATGAGGATTCGTCTTCGTTTTTGAAATTCCATTTGTTATTTTCAGCAATATACTTTTTCCTCCTACTTTGATCAATGGCATCATGGACATCAATTCTCTGGGCTGCCTTACTACCCGTAGGATTCTTTTCTCCGTCCTCAAAATTTCTTCTCTTGTTGTTTGAATTCTCCAAATACGGTAAGACCTCGAAAGCAGGAGTAGTAAACTCTTTTACGACTTGTTCATTGCCATCATGATAAGGACTTGAATCAATTTGACAACGGCTAACTTGAGATTCAAATTGCTGCTCTAAATGATTCGTTGTAGAATCTGAAAACCCCTCTTTAAGTAATTCCATTTTACCTATCAACTGACCTTTTCCAAATTCAGTGAAGCCATGATCCTGAAGGAATGGCATGTATTTTATTATTATACCAAAATCTGAGAGCCTCTTGTTCATTTCTTCCGACGTGAACATATTCATTAAATCATGAACACCTTCAGCAACTTAAATATACAAAAGTTCATTGTAGTTGCTAAGCAGCAGCAATAAAGCTGATAACTTCCTAAATGCGCTTGCAATTTAAGATCGAAAAAGATTACGGGGGGATTTTGGCCATTATCTTCGTGATACACATGATACAATTGAATTACTTATGTAGACTAGAATTTATTAGGGAAAGAGGTTTGACTATAAATAAGTACTACTAGTATCACAAGCAATTGTTAGACGTTCATGAACGGCCGCCATAACCTGTGAGGCCCTGTCTATCGAGATGGGTTTGGCCTCGAGTCATACCACGAAAAGTAGTCCTGGATGAGGGCTTCGATGGATTTATTAACGTGTTACCTTCGTAGTGAAAAGAGATTTATGGCCAGTTTTCGAATTGACAGGGACTCTCTAGGGGAGGTTAAGGTCCCCAATTATGCTTATTATGGCCCCTTTACTGTAAGAGCTAGTAATCAATATAAAATTGCAGGGCAAAGATCGCACCCGGACTTGATTAAAGCATACGCTATGATCAAAAAGTCAGCAGCTTTGTCTAACTGCGAACTAGGTGCCCTTCGTGAAGAAGTTTCAACAGCAATCGTAAAGGCGTGCGACAAATTACTTTCAGGCGAGTTCGTCGATCAGATCATCATTGAGCCAATAAATTCGGGTGCTGGAACAGCATTTAACATGAACATTAACGAGGTAATAGCAAATATTGCACTAGAAACAATTGGCAAGAAGAGAGGGAAGTATGAGATAATTAGCCCTAACGATCATGTTAACATGTCTCAATCAAGTAATGATACCTTCCCCACCGCAATGCATTTGTCCATATTACTTGGTCTAGATAGTTTCTTGCAGGCCATCGAACGAGTATCAAAGTCCCTGAAAAATAAGGGCGAAGAATTTAAAGATACTGTTAAAATTGGAAGAACTCACCTCATGGATGCACTTCCTATCACACTAGGAGATGAATTCAGCGGATATTATACTTCAATTGACATTGCAAAACAGAGAATAGTGCAAGCGTCAGAAATTCTCTACGCTGTTGCGTTAGGGGCTACGGCGGTGGGGAGCGGCGCTAATTCACCGGCTGGATACAAGGAAGTATCAATTCGCCATCTTAGGGACATATCGGGGCTAAACTTGACATCATCTGGAAACCTTTACTTTGCTCTTCAGAGTCGATTTGGCGTCACATGCTATTCTTCTTCGATCAGAAACCTTGCGGTAGAATTAATTAAGTTAGCGAATGACCTGAGGCTCATGGCGTCCGGGCCTACTGCAGGACTTGCCGAAATAGTCATCCCGGCAGTCCATGCGGGTTCTTCAATAATGCCAGGCAAGATAAACCCCTCTCTGGCCGAATGTCTCAACATGATTTGCTTCAGCGTCATTGGAAATGATGTCGCGGTTACAATGGCATCGCAAGCTGGTCAGTTTGAGCTGAATGTGATGCTCCCAGGGATGTTGAAATGCGTTTTAGATTCCATGGATATGCTCAGGAACTTTCTACCGGTGTTTACCGCCAATTTCATCGAGGGGATTAAGGCAAATGAAGATAAGCTTTATAAGTCTGTATATAAAAGCCCAGTACTCGTAACTGTTCTAAACCCTTACATAGGCTATGCAAAGGCGTCGGAAATCTACAAGAAAGCATTGGAAACAGATAGAAATGTTAAGGACATAGTAGTGGAAGAAGGCTTGATGAAGGCCGAAGACGTAGAAAGGGTCTTCTCTCGTTCGAATCTAATTGGAAAAAGAGAGTGAATACATAGATGGACAGGTCCTTTTTGAATTTTATCTCGAAGTTATCGTACTTGTTATCTCCACTACTTCGTTAAGCCCATTATAAATCTGCAAAAATTTCTTGCCCTTAGATGTAATCTTATATTTACGTTGATTATCCAAAAACTCGATTAGGCCATTTACCAATAGAAGTGTCAAATAGTCTTTAAGATGGTGATATGACAAAAATGACCTGTACATGATTTTTTTTTGAGATGCACCACTTTCATCTGAGGCGTTCTGGAGAATTAACGCAATAATTTCTAGCCTATTCCTATGCTTCATCTATTAGCGTACGGCATCATCTAGAATAAAAGGGGCGCTACGGAGTATTATGGTATTGTTTTTTTTTAGATTAGTGTAAATATTTTCTTCTGCCGATTGTCACGAATAAAGGTTTGGTATCATGGTACTGGTATAAATTGCGGACGGCTGAAATGGGCTATTGTCGTGTTATTTCTGAATTGGTACATGACTTAAGTGAGGAGATAGCATACTTTGCAATGCAAAGAACAGCAATATCTATTTTCCATGTAACATTCTGTCCCGATCCCAATTCATCAGAAGTAGTTTTGGATTAGTTTAGTTTTATTAACTAAGTGATTGTATTACAATTATGGGAGGAAAGCTAAATGACATTCGAGAGACTTCCTCGAATGCTATACAAATAATTAGAGACCTCAAAAATCCCGAAGTACATGAATCGTTGAATAGAGTAAAGGATATCGCAGCTACCGTTGGGGAGATAGTAGAGTCATTCAAGGATCCTTCCATGGTCAAAAATATTGAAAATTTCAGGCTTACATTGGAGTCGATCGAAAGGATTTCTTCGAAAATAGATAGCCTGCGAAATGACACACAGAATTCAGGGCTAATGGATGAAATCTCGGGCACTATAAGAGCAGGCAGGCTTGCCCTAGATACTCTTAACAGGGAGGAGGGTACAAAGGAATTAGTTGGCGCATTAAAAAATTTGATCTCCGAAATCAGTTCCATGGTTGCGGAATTAAGACAGCTCGTGCATACTGTCGGAAGTACAGAGGTTAATTCCGATATTGCAGGGATAGTAGACAATGTTAAGGATATTAATAATTATGCAAAATCCCTTCGTGATGATTTTAAATAGCGATATCAATTGTTTTTCTGGGCTGGCAACTAGACATGATGACGCAGCATCTGAATCTGCTGAAACAGTCATTAATTGCCCTATTCATCAAGGGCGATCACTAGACGATTTATTAGGGACTCAAGGCCAACGTATTTCATCAGAATTAGGGAAAGCTCCGGCAGCGGATCATTTCCTTTAAACCCTTCATCGAACTTGAGTTCTATCTCACCTTTGCTTGATTTAAGATAAACCGTTATCAGCGAATAAAACCCTCTCCGGACATCCAAACTTTCCCGGTAATGTCTGAGTTCAACCCTTTCAATGGAAACCTTGTCTACCGACAAGGTAACCCCTTCAAATAGGACTACCTTTTCTATTGGCTCTTTAGATAATCTGAACCTTTCAACATCTGTCTTGAAATCCAGATAAATCACTGGTACTCCAAGAATCTTATCCATTCCGGAAACCATAGATTCCCTTCGACCACGCCTATGGCCTTAGCCAATGAAGCTGGAGAATTATAATAGACCTTATCTGCTCCTATTTCGCGACCAATCAGTGCATTAATTTCATCTATGGATGACACTTTTCCTACATATTTGTTGGCTACAAGATCTCGGTTTTGTGTGTATAGTCCAACCTGTCTGCCGTCAATTGTTGGGGGATAGCTTACAATCACAATAATCTGCTTTGCCCCAGCTTTCCTCAGGTAATGAATCGTTTCCTTGACCGTGACACCAGTCTGAATGGTGCCCTGAATTGTTCCAATACTCTTACCTGAGACCAAATTCTCGACGATGAATTTCAAGGATTTACTTGTTGTTAATAGTTTGTACTTGCTTACTTCCTCTGAAAAGTCGATCATGTGATCTGAATCGTCATATCGATCTTTTATGACGCCCTCTCCTATTTCAAACATCTTATGATTTTTTTGATATTCTAAACTAAAGCCCAGGCCCATCGGTCTCGTGTAGTCTGGTTCAGCGAATGCTGATTCAATCCGGAACCTCCCAGAAAGAAACTTGGACTGCTCTCTTCCGATATTTTTTCTTATTTCATAAATACTTTTACCATTTACAATGGATGCCACGTTTGATTCCCTGATAAATTCGAAAGGATCTATTACCAAATTAGGTGACGGTTGTGATGTCAATGTTTCAGGACCAGATCTTCTGCCGAGTTTTAATAGTTCCCCTGGAGCTACGTCTCTAAATGTGAGATCTATCAATGAAATTCGTAAGGAATTTTCAGACGCAATAATATGTAATGTCTTCTTTTTGTTACTTCCTAGTACCAGAGGTTTAAACCCCGTACTGTTTCGATAAGCATAGATGCTTCCATTTACCCGTACAAGCATGTTTCCTCTCAAGTGTCGATCTAAAAAGTCGGTTGCCTTCGACGGATCACGGTTTTTGGTCAAAAGTATCTTGAAAATAAAATAAATTTGATATAGTGGATCGCTGTTCCTTGCCCCACCTATCATTGGGTGAAGGTATAGTTTCTCAGTATCAACTAAGAATCCGTCTAGGGCGATTTGACTTTGTTTAAAACCACTTAACTCCGGCCGCCGCTTAGATAGAAGTCCCATTCCATCATATCCGGTAAGCTTACGCTCCCTTACAATTCTGAAAATCATTTCTTCGTAAGGCAAAGGGCCATCGCCTTCGACAATCTTCTTGCCTATCATCATTTTCCAGTAAGCCTTGCCTCTGTGCTGGAGCATTCGCATACAGTGGGCCAGAATGTAAGCAACATTTTTCGCTCTTTTAGTTTCAACGTCTAAAACTGCTACAATCCCGGCCAAATGAGATTTTCTCCTAAAATGCTTCATAAAATCCAAGAAACTATTTAAGGTTAGTGCCAGAGGCACAGGCAGAATATGACAATGCGTATCTTGATTGATTTTCTGAGATATCAAGTATGTCTATATATAATAATATCATAAAATCTGGACATAATTGCTAGTCGGGATTATTGGCAAATCAAATGTGGGTAAGTCTACGTTCTTTAATGCTGCCACTAGTCTAGGAGTTCAAACTGCTAACTTTCCCTTTACAACCATAGAGCCGAACATTGGCGTAGGATATGTAAGGACAAGATGCGTGTGCAGAGATTTCCAAGTCAAGGATAATCCGCAGCATTCAATCTGCATAGACGGTAGCAGATATATTCCAATCAGAATATTAGACATAGCAGGGCTTGTTCCAGGTGCCCACAATGGCAGAGGACTAGGTAATCAATTTCTAGATAGTGCAAGAGAAGCAGACGCTTTGGTGCATGTAGTAGATGTTGCGGGGAGCACTGACACAGACGGGCATGCAGTAAGCCCTGGAACGGGAAATCCAATGGGAGATGCAGAATTTGTATTACAGGAATTCGATCTATGGTTGGTCGCAATTTTGAAAAAGAACTTGGAGAAGGCTTCAAGAGATTTGCAGGGTGCTCAAGATAAGTTATCTAAGGTATTATCGAAACAACTTTCAGGATTATCGGTGAGGGAGGACCAGATAATTAGTGCGGTAAACCAAACAGGACTTGGAGCCAAGAAGTTGTCTTCCTGGTCACCAACTGATCTACAGAAGTTCTGTCAAACAATTAGAAAATTAGCGAAACCGATGATAATAGCCGCTAATAAGGCGGATTTCATAACAGCTGAATCAAACTTGCTAAAACTAAAGGGCCTGGACAGCGAGGTAATTCCCTGCATTTCAGAAGCCGAAGTCGCGCTTAAGCTCGGTGCAAAAAATGGAATGCTTAGGTACCTGCCTGGAGACGATTCATTTGACATTAATCCAAAGGCGCAACTTCGGGAAGATCAAAAGAAAGCATTAGAAAAAGTTCGGACGGTTTTAACCAAATATGGTTCAACAGGAGTTCAGCAAATTTTGAATAGAATATGTTTCGGTCTGCTTGGAATGATTGTTGTTTACCCTGTTGAGGACGAAAACAGACTGATTGACAAAAAGGGAAATGTGCTTCCCGACGCTTATCTTGTACCAAGAGATTCTACTGCGAAGGATTTAGCGGAAAAGGTGCATCAACAATTGGGCAAAGGCTTTCTTTACGCTATCGACGTCAGATCTAAACAGAGAGTAGGGGCAGAGTATAAGTTAAGGGACAGAGACGTCATTAAGATAGTTTCGGCGACCAGTAGAAGATAGGAGATTAAGACACTAGTTGATATCTTTAGGAATAGAAAGTACCGCTCATACTTTTGGCTGCGCTATTGTAGAAATGAAAGAGAAGATGAAAGGATCTCCTATGATATTGGCGGACGTACGATCGTCTTACAGACCCCCGAAAGGTTCAGGGATACACCCAAGAGAGGCATCAAGACATCACGCTACTGTTTGCAGCCGAATATTGAAAGAAGCAGTTGCACTTTCATCCCTTCAGATGGAACAAATTGATATAATAGGCTATTCAGCGGGTCCAGGGTTGGGCCCGTGCCTAAGGATAGGAGCAGTTCTGGCTCGCCTTCTATCAACATTCTATAGAAAGCCATTGGTGCCTGTCAATCATGCTCTAGCTCACATTGAACTTGGGGTTTGTTTGACCGGTGTTAGAGATCCTTTGGCCATTTTGGTTTCAGGAGGACATACCATGATACTGTTGCATTTTAATAAGAGATGGAGAATTTTTGGGGAAACCTTAGACATCACCATAGGTCAACTGCTTGATCAATTTGGCAGGTCATTGGGTTTTTCATCCCCTTGTGGATCGATGATCGAAACTTTAGCAAGTAATTCTGGAAAGGAGTTTTCTTGGGTACCATATACGATAAAAGGAAATGACGTTTCATTTAGTGGATTGCTTACAGCAGCAATAAAACGTACCAAGGGCGGAAGAGTTGATATTGCCAATACATGTTACTCTCTACAAGAAACAGCATTTGCAATTATGGCTGAAGCTGCTGAGAGAGCAATTTCATTCACGAACAAGGAAGACGTAATAATTGTTGGAGGAGTTGCGGCTAATAAACGTCTAGCTGAAATGTTAAATTATGTTTGCACAAGACACGGTGCCAGACTGCATATCTGTCCAATCAGGTTTGCTGGAGACAACGGTGTCCAAATTGCGGTAACAAGCTTACTCGATCACATGCATTCAAAAGTTAGTGTAGCGCCAGAAAATGGCTTTATTGATCAAGCCTGGCGTTTAGACTCTGTGAATGTAGCCTGGAGATAATCAAGCCTATTAAGTACGTTTTGCTTCATTAACTTGGGTCATTATTTCCTTGGCCCAATGTCCTGTATTTAGGACTCCAAACTTATAAGACCGATCACTTAATTCTACCACAACTTTTGCTATGATAAATCCCTCAGATTTTGATGCTGAGATCATTGTCAGTGGAATATCGAGGAGTACCTCTTCGGTCTTCTTGCTCAGTGTTGTCATCCTACCTTCTGTCTTTTCGAAAATTAGTCGTTGGTTTGTCAATGTCAATATTCCATTCTTCAATTTATCCTCTGCACAGTCTTCCTGGATGATCAGTTTTTCTCCTGGTCTAGGTTCAGCCGCGCTCACGCTTTTATGGTAAAGTTCCGATTTATATTACTGTTGTCACATAAGCTCCCCAGTCTACTTAAGAAAGGGTCCGAGGCGGATCTTTTTCTAATTAATTGGTATGATAAACTAGCATTATCAAAATTGAGAACTGAGAGATCTTATCGACATCCTGTTCTCGACAGGGAGCTGCGACATAGAAGGACAATCCGTGAAGCAGAAATGCTCTCGAAGGCCAAAGAGGCTGGTATTAGATCTCCCTATTTATATTTCGTGGATGCACACCGCAATGAAATAATTATGGAATACATTAAAGGTGTCAATTTGAAGACTGTCTTTTCGGCTGACCTGGCATTAAAATTAGGAGAATGCATTGCAAAACTTCATTCCATAAATATAATCCATGGCGATGTAACCACTTCTAATTTTATCTTAGAGGGTTGCTCCCAGGATAGTCGCACTGAGCTAGCAATTATCGATTTTGGGTTGTCTTTCTTCTCTCAAAGATTGGAAGACATGGCATCGGAGGTGCGTATGTTAAAGGAGGTCCTTAGTAGTGTGCACTATGAGGTTTTTGATCAAGCCTTTTTAAAATTCTCTGAAGCATATTCATCATTTAGCCCTCCCGAAAGAGGTAAGAAAGTATTGCAGAAGGTTGAGGAAATACAAAGCAGAGGAAGGTATGCACGCAACGCTAATGCTTATTAATATTCATGTAACGTAGGGGCCAATTGTTGGTATTGGAATAATAATGACCGTTAATGATTCTCATATTGCATCGAAAATTGGAACATACGAGGATTAAGAAAATTTTTTTTGCAAGTTCGAACTCCAACAAGTACAGAGAAATTGAGCCGATACTGAGTCAATATGGACTCGTATCGCACTTTGTGAAGGTATCGCTCCAGGAAATCCAATCCGAATCGATACTTCGAATTGCAAACGCCAAGTCAACCCGTGCATTTGAATATCTCCAAAGGCCAGTTATAGTTGAAGATGATGGATTCTACATAAATAAATTAAAAGGCTTTCCAGGACAGTATTCATCATTCGTTTACAAAACCCTTGGAAACTATGGTCTGTTGAAACTGATGGAAAACAAAGTAGACAGAAAAGCGTACTTCCTTTCAGTGATTGCATACAATGATGGTCATACCTTAAAGATGTTTACAGGCAAGACGCAAGGTACGGTAAGCAAATCAGCTACTAATGGTGGCTGGGGCTTTGATCCCATTTTTGTTCCGAAGAATTCCGTTAAGACGTACGGAGAGTTAAGCAAATTGAATAGAAAGGCATTAGTCTCCCATCGCCATAAATCTATAAAGAAATTTTCAAAATGGTACATAGATACTGGTGTTCAATATGGTAACCACTGATATTCCGGAGTGTTGGGATTATGATTCGCTTTGCAATTGGTTTTCTCTCCAAGCAAGAAGCGCTACAATATACGACTAGTCGTCATCATCATCGACATTATCTTCGTCATTGTCATCATCACTTGTTTCTTGGGACTCGTTTTTCTCAGGATTCTGAAGGACATCATTTATGGTGATGTTCACTTCGTCCGACGAGGTTTGTACGCCATCTGCGGTCGCGATAAACCTGAAGGTTAACCTCGAGTCCTCATTTACCTCTGGTGCGCGGAAGCTAGTCTGCTTTGCATTCTGCTGCCCGAGTGATACTTTGACATCTCCTCCTATCTGTCTCCATTCATATGATAACTGACTACCATTTATAGAAGTAGAATCCCCATTGAGAATAACCTCCATACCTTCATTTACTATCTGGTCGACTCCGGCTGTGGTGCTCATAGAAGTGTCATTCACTTCTCTAATGGAGGAAGAGGTGGGAACAACCGTTGATTGCGTTAGGTCCTTTGACTGAGTAGTTGTCGCATTGGGTACGCCTGGTCCGGAGAAATTAGATCTAGATGAGTCAGGAATTTTTACATTATTCTGCATTCCCCCTGTGTACTGTGACAGGACAGTATGATTAAGTATGGTAGATGAAGCGTTTGCTCTGGATCCTAGGCTGGTAACGTCTTTAACTAGAATGTGTACTACCCCACTACTACTCTTACCATGAGCATCTGTAACCGAAACTTCAAATTCAAGCGGTGTTGCAAGAGAAACGTTTGGAGCCCTAAACTTCAGAATTGGCATATCTAGACCCTCAATGTACTCAAGCGGATGGCTCGTTAGTTGCTTCCAAGAATTGGATATAATCGCGCCGTTGTCGGAATAACTTTGGGCAGCATCAAGCAGCAGCAATGAGCCCTCCTCAATCTGGGTATTGTTATTCTCAACCACGATCACAGGAGACGAATCTTCAACTGGCCCGTCAGGTGCAGAATCATCTCGATCACGGTCGAATGTGACGCGAGGAGACGGAGTAGGAAGTATTAGAGGTGTACCATAATTTTCTTCACCCCTGGACTCTGGTTTCTCAGTAACTTCATTCGATAGTTGATTAGATTGGTTATGAGGCTGATTATTGAGGGATGCAAAAGGGCTAGGTGAAGACTCTTGACTCTCGCTAGGGGGAATTATCACAGTTGGTGAGCTTTCATTATCAGGAGTAGAGACGGAGTTGTTTGCATTAGGTATTATTACAGAATCATTAACAGCAGAAGAGCCAAACATAGAAGACTCTTGACTCTCGCTAGGGGGAATTATCACAGGACCTAAAGTTATATTCCTAACCACTTGATCACTGCTCGTTACTTCGGTCAAATCGTCAAGACGAGATGGGGTTGATTCGTTTTGAACGGCTTCAGCAGGGTCGGTTGGAGATATAGCATCTCTTGTTGAAGGGGAATTCAATTCCTTTGCTATCGGAACGGAAATCGTTTCATTTGTTCCCGTGAAGTTTACAGAATGGTATTTACTTATTTGATTGCTATTATCATCGGAGCAGACTAACTTGGCAGTTAATTTGTTCTCACCCACGTTCAAGTGTAATCTTGGATTAAATATTAGGTCCCAAGTTGAAAAATCGTTTGAACCATTCTGTCCTTTAGAGGATGCATCGAGATACGGAGTGTTGCCATTGAGAAGAAGTGACACATTGCAGTTGTTTGTTGCATTGTCCGTGGAAACCCCTTCAACCTTGAAATTATTGATACTCACGGGCACTTCTTGTTCCTTAGCGGGAGACAAAATCTTGACCCCATGGGGATTGTAAAGCTGTGAATAAGAATCACCGGAGCTATAAAATGCGGCTGAAATGAATAGACTCAAGGTAATAAGTGCTACGATATTGCAGTCTTTCAATTAGCGGACCTTACTAGCAATTTAGAGGGCCGTATAAAAAAACTAAATGTAACCGGATTTTGGCATAGAACAAAAATAACTTGACCATTTTGTGTCTTTGTTTTGAACCTTCAACTTATTGAAGGGCATCCGTAGTGATTAACAGCGAGCAAAGATAAAGAAATGCGTGCGTCCGTAAACTTTTCTGCTTTATTAATTATGTTATTGTAGCTTTAATGTAGCTACGCCGAGATGAATCTGTCAGTATACCTTTTCATGTTTTGCAGAACTACTATTCTAGAAATTTCACTCTCATCCATTAGATTGAATCCTGGAAGCATTTTGCAAAGTTTTTCAGAGAACTCCCTAACCTCTTCCATTTCGAGCATATTTTGCCTCTCTAATCGCTGGGTTGACATCCCTACATGCATGTAAGATTTTATCTCGATAAAATGAGGATTTCCTCTAGGAATCAGTCTAGAGAACTGATCGATTGTTTCATTATTAAAATTATGACTCCTAACGAGGGTAATTCTAATTACAGTTCTCGTTTCACACCTAGCGAGAAACTGCAAACTCATCAGCCATCTCTCCCATGCATCAGGATGCCTGGGTCTATTTATCCTAATAAAGCCCAACCTATTCGTAGCGTTTGTAGACAGGTATAGCTGGGTAGGAAGTGAATTTTCTTCCGCTAGTCGCTCTAACATTCGAGGTTCTTGTCCATTAGTGACCAAGAATATCGATTTAGTCGCCGGTAATTTTCTGAGATATCTGATTAATGCAGGTAATTTGGGGTACATGGTGGGTTCTCCTGAGAGTGAGATTGCATAGTGCTGGGGAGATAATGCTTCGTCGAGTCTATTCTTGTCATACTTCTCATGCCCATAAAATCCAGTCAAAAGTCTTCTTCGCTCTTCAATTAGGTTATTGACAATTGCGTCTGGTTCATCTACTAACTCTTCAGGCATCACGAGGGTATCATAAAATTCAGTAGGCCTCCAGCAATAGACACACCGATTCTCGCAGTTTAGCGCTGTTGGAGTCATTTCCATACACCTATGAGTCGAGATTCCGTAAAACTTTCGCTTATAACAATCTCCTTCGTGGGCAAAGGATTTTTTGGTCCAGTGACATAATTCCACTGCCGAGTGGTTATATACGCCATACTTTGCTTTTAGCAATTTAGATCTAGCATTTGTATCGATCCGAATTAGGTTTGTACTGGAGGTGTGGGAAGTGTACTCGCCTGAGCAGCTCATGCTAAGAGCAATCTAGACTAGTCAACCAGATTTAAGTCTTTAAACTGAATACACAGAAAGAGCACGTCAACTACCGTTTTGAGGCTATTATGACAGGAGTGACAGATTGTAGTTGGACTTATTTTGCCATAATTTAGAAGGCGGTCATCGTGTAACGAATTATTTACCGTACGTGAGTATCACGTCTGCTGAATCCCCCAGTGAATTTGGATTCACTGGCCTAAAGATAGAAAAAACAATTTATCATCTTCATAAAGCCTCTACTTAATTATATATAGCACTATAATTTCACATGATATGAAGTGGCCTTCGTAGTATAGCCTGGTCAGTATAGGCGGCTGTGGACTGGATGAACATTCATTCAAGGCAAAGACCGCTTGAGGAGGGTTCAAATCCCTCCGAAGGCCCTTTGTATTAGTTAAGTTTCTGCCCATATTAATGAATAAATTACTTGTCATGCAAATTTTCGAGCAGTGTGGGTTCGATCAATATCCATCCGAAGTTGTGTTCATCGTGAATGTACCTCACTTCTCTTAGTTTAGGGCTTATTTTTTTTCTTTTCAGGGCTAAAATCAATTCAGATCTGATATATGCTCCCCACTTCTGCGAACGTCTACTACCCTCACCTCCTCTTGGCAGAAGTATTCTGAGACTCAAATCGTCCATAGGATCTTTCTTTTCAATAAAGTCTGCCAATTGAGCTACGATATTTGTTATTCCCTGAGAGCTGCTGACGCGAAATGTCCTAGCAACATTCAAACTCCGATAAAAATCAAGCTCCGTTGTCATGGTTGCATATTTTCCAAATGTGAGATCGTAATTAATTCCATCTCACTATTTATTTTGTTCATTTCAGTCTTGAGACACAGTATTCTATTCAAAACGGTATAAGAATAAATACTTTCAAGAATGAAAATAATCCTGCTCTAACGGATAGACGCATAGACAAGTTAAAATTAACCTAACAGCAGTTGCGTTTATGGTCGGCAAATTCTGCAGTTTTCATACTTAATACAAGTATTCTGTAACAAATAAGTGCTTAGCGCTGCCTAATTTTATCGAAGAATATTACGTATAGTCGGTTACGTATAGTCGGGTCCCAAACTATTAGAGGTAAGCTAACTCTGAGCGACAGATGAAGTACGAAATTCTAATAATGTGCCGGAGGCGGGACTTGAGCCCGCGACCTTTCGATTATGAGTCGAACGCTCTGACCAAGCTGAGCTACCCCGGCACGCTCAGCGTTGCGTTCAGCAATTGATGGCCTGCTCTAATAAAGATATCTCTCTAGGACGTGTGAATCATAATTTAGCTATTCAAAGACTATGACCAAAGAAACTATATTCAACGAACCGTGAAGACAGCCAAGTGTACTAGAGTTGCTCCGCCCAAAGTTAAGAAAGAGTATGTTTAGACAGAGTCAACATCCGCTAAGCTAAGTAAATGTTATTTGACCAGATTATCCCACTGGCTAGACTTCAATGTCCTTGCTAAATACGATAGCTGATGGATTTATGATACATACTGGCGTGCCTTGTATAGCAGATTCTTCGGCTAAGGTTGTTGCAAGCCGCTCTCTCTCAAAAAGATCGTCTCTTGATATAATCCCAACGACAGATGAATTTGCGCTGACGATGATCTGACGAATAGAGTGATTGTCCATTATCGATAAGGCCTCCTGAACGGTAGATTCAGGATCGACTGCCAGTATAGGACTGGTCATGATTTCTTCAAGCCTTACCTTGGACGGATTCCTCCTTTGAGACAGTACCTTATAAAGGATATCAGTCTTGGTCACAATTCCTATTGCCTCACCCCCCTTGGAAAGCAATACGCACTTTGTCTGTTTTTCCTTCATCAATCTTATGGCAGTATCAGCAGAATCGTTGTAGTCAGCCATTGTCACATTAGAATCCGCGAGTTTTCTCGTAGGGGACATTAGCAAATAGGTCATACTCGAGGGTTCTGCTGAAAATTCGTTCATGTTCTAATATAGGAGATCAAATATTTATACTTGGTGAATGGTATTTAGTAACGCAATAATAACGCCGAGTATTTGAAATTTGACTATTCCAGTTGATGACTCATAATTCTCTCTTGATTGAAAGGTCATTCTCAACTGTTCAAGTATCAGTGGATTGTATGCACTTTTAATAAAGAGGCGAATCGCAAGCCGTCTAACCCTTAACTAAACTTTCCCCTTGAATTATCGTGGCAGATTTTCGGCTGCCAGTTCCCTCGTGCGCGGGAAGGAATTGTCGCAGCTCTACATTACTACACGTTTCAACCCACCTGAATTTGCGTTGCAAAGTTGCTGTAAAAACTCTCTTCCAATCAAGATCTATATGGTTCATCCATGATTTCATGACCCTCGGATCAATATAGTTTCGAAGTGAAGTCCCTAAATTATAATCGCGAGTCTCCTTTTGCAAACGCAGTGTTATTTGGACCTTTTCTAATCTTTCCATCATTCTCTTTCTTTGTAAGTCTGTCTTCCACTTATGGGAGGCGATGTCCTTTTCAATTTGTCTGATAATTTCTTCTTTTTTTTCTACGGACTTTTGAAACCTTTCAAGAGCTTGCCTACTTGCAGGATTGTTTACATCAATTCCCTTCTTATGATTGCAGGTAACAGCAGCAGCAAGATTTGCCTTTTTAGCCACATATACTTTTTCGATTTCTGATGATTCCTTTTTTACTCTGATTGGAGGATTAGAGAGAGCTTCTTTAACAATTTGAGTCGCAATGTAGGTTCTGAAAACCTTAGCAGTCAAACCCGGAACCCTGTTCTTATCAATGGATCTAAGAAACGAATTTACCTTCGTTGAGGTGATCCCGTCGAAAATTTGTTCACTGGGCTCCTTGTCCTTCATGAATAATTCCATATTCCCAAATAGGGCTTCAGTATCTTGAGAACTTATTTCCAGGCTCTTTTGCCATGGGACGCTGTCTTTTCCGAGAAAATTAAACTCTATACTCTTTATTCCTTGATGAACCGGAAACCGGATATGTTCCACTCTTAATGTCGACGCACCTACAGTGTCCGCCTCGTCCGGGTCTTTTTCATCTCCCACTCGCATCGCGAGCTTACTAATCAGGTAGCACACAGTCGATATCTTCTTCTGGTACAGATCTTGTGAGTTAATCATCTTTCTTACTATCATTTCATGAACTTTGTCGACATGTTTGCCGAGTATGTTAGCCCTATCGTACTTTTCCTTGTCGCTGGCCTGACGTAGCGTGGAAGAATCATGAAGCCACATATACTTTCTTTTGCCAGTCAATTTTTCCATCCATGTAGCAAGCCAGGTGGAGGTATGATCATTAATAATTGCCTTCCAATTTCCTTCAGGTACTTCAGCGTTTTCTCCCATGTTCAGAATTACATCTTGCGGCTGTACCCTGGGTTTCCATCGGCCTCGTAGAGGATGTTGCCCTCTTCCCATGAATAGTCCCGGAGGTTCCACTAGCCAATTAGCTATTTCGACTTTTACGCCATCAACGGTTGCTAAACCATAAATGGAACGAAGCCGTTCTCGTTCAATCTTCTTGGACTGAGATATATGTCTTCTTTCATCTTTGGGTAGATTTCGAATGCGCTCTTTCTCCTCTTGCTTCAGTCTATTTTCTTCATCGACCAGTCGGTAGGCCTCGGACAGATCCAATTCTGAGATTTTATTGACGGATTCGAACTTAGGAGGAAGAATACTTCTGAAATCAATCATGAAATTAGATTGGAATACGCTATCCTTGACGTAATGAGTATCCTTCTTTTTGCACCAGGCATAAATCAACTCTTCTTGGGCAACATTCAACAGAAACTTTTCGCCTAGAATGCTAATAGTGATTCCCCTCGGTTTATATTCTGGCGAAAATGCAATTCCATTATGTTGCAATGTTTGCCATTTAAGGCGGTCCAAGTTGAATTGCGTTTCCATCTGCTTTCCTAAAGGTTTCTGTATCACTCTTAAACGTTACCGATCCTGGCTTAATTAAAAGGCAATTTGCGCCTGTCTAGATTGATCTTAGGCAATGTGCAAATAAAGGTCAAAGAAGAGAACAGTTAGATTAAAGTATAATCACACCCAACGATCGAATAATGCCAAGAGCTTTTGTATTGCTGAATGCAGAATTAGGATATGAAGGTCCGTTGGCCGAGGAAATGAAAAAACTACCAGGAGTTAAAGAGGCCTATGCGATATATGGAGTATATGATATCATGCTAAAGGTAGAAGCTGATTCCATGGAAGGGTTGAAGGACTTTATTAGCTTAAAAATCAGACGGATGAATGGCGTTAAATCTACGCTTACCATGCTGATCATGGAAAAAGCAAACCCCAGCTAACGCGGATGACTTAAAGAATGCTTATACCTGTACTTGTCAAGTTTAATGAGCTCTTTATAGGAGCCGAAATTATCAGAGTTAACGTGATCGAGTTCAGTCTGAAACTCCTCTTCGGCCCCGGAGTCTACTCGTAATATTTCATATACTGTATTGCGCTGAGCAGGGGTCCTTCCTAGAGCCTTGATTTGTGCCCTAATCTCTCTGGGTCGCATAATTTGACCGTGAACTGAACCAGCGGCTGTAGATATGCTTTCATTGATAAGTGTACCGCCAAAATCATTTGCCCCAGCACACAGAAGAAATTGAGACATTTTTGAGCCTTCCTTTACCCACGAAACCTGTATATTCTTCACATAGTTATGAAGCATCAGCCTAGAAACGGAATACATCTTTATGATGTCCGTTGCTGCTGCCCCTGCTTCCCTCATATTCCTCAAAGTACTGCGGCTGTGCATCGGTGCTTCCTGGTATACGAAGCTAAGAGGAACGAACTCTGTAAAGCCACCAGTTTCCTTCTGAATCTTGCGCAATAAACCGATATGGTTGGCCTTGTGGAAATTGGACTCTACATGTCCGTACATTATTGTTGAAGTGGTTGGAATACCCAAATTGTGCGCTGTCTTTATGACGTCTATCCAATCATTAACTGATATCCGGCCAGGAGATATTAGATCTCTGACCTCTTGATCTAGTATCTCTGCCGATGTTCCCGGGAGACTTCCTACACCAGACTCTTTAAGCCAAGATAAGAAATCCCTAATACTATTGTTGCTCATCTTTGCGCCGTACAATATTTCCTCAGGAGAAAATCCATGAATGTGGATATCCGGTATTTCACGCTTAATCGCTTTACAGATATCAGGATAAAGAGAACCGTCCATATTTGGGGCTAGTCCCGCCTGTATGCAGATCTCGGTGGCACCCAACCGATGTGCTTCCACTGCTCGTCGTACGACTTCCTCGACAGGCAAAAAATATCCTTCTTCCTGTCTGAAATCACGGCTAAATGCGCAAAAGCCACATCTCTTTACACATACATTAGTGAAGTTTACATTTCGGTTGATGACATACGTGACAATGTCTCCACAAGCTCTCCTTCGCAACTCATCTCCAACCGATGTCAATAAGTTCATTTCGATCCCGCTCGTATCGAAAAGTTCTACTGCCTGGTCGACAGTAATTTCCTTTTCGTCAATTGCTAAATTCAAAGCTTCTGAAACAAGAGGGTCAATCGTCTTGAAAATGCTTTCTAAATTCACGCCAAGTATGACTCCTTTACCAACCCGTCGTGATCTGAAAGCGCTTCTACTGAATGACGAACAAGATGAGAAAGATAGGACCGCTCATTTTTTAAAAACTCGGGGTATACAGGCAATCGGGCCTTTAATAGAAATCCTTTGCTCGAAGTCACTCGTTTCACGTGCGCAATAGGTGGCCAGGGCTTATCTGGATTGACATAATCGATAGTCACTGGTGATATTCCACCCCAGTCATTTATACCTACACCAATATAATCTTGAAATGATTCACTTAGGTTTGGCGGGACCTGAATATTCATATTGGGCATTAAAATCCTCGCTATTGCTACTGCTCTCATGAAATATTCCTTAGTTGGGGCTGGATAATCCGACATTGAAGTTCCATATTTCGGCGCAAAATTTTGCATTATTACTTCCTGTATATGACCAAAGGACTCGTGAAGTGATTTAATAATAAGCAATGAGTCAACGATTTCCTCCGGCGTCTCTCCAATGCCTATGAGTAGTCCTGTTGTAGTTGGGATATTTAGCTCCCCACACGAAGTAAGTGATTTTATTCTAACTCTTGGATGTTTGCTTGGTGCCCTTTCATGAGGCATTCCCCGACCCGATAGTCTAACACTCGAGGATTCTAACATCAGTCCCATGCTAGCATTGTTTTCCCTTAGAACGAGTAACTCTTGTTTTGAGAGGCTACCGGCATTTGTGTGAGGCAATAATCCCGTTTTCTTGATGATCATTTCACAGACGTCACTAACGTACTCGGTAAGTGTGGCATACCCCATTTTTCGGAGCCAGTTCCGTACTTCCAGATATCGAATCTCTGGTCTTTCGCCAGTAACGATTAACGCCTCCGTACATCTCAATCGCTTTGCAACCTCTACTATTGCCAAAACCTTGTCTCGGTCAAGCATTGAGATTGTTGTATCCCCAAGTTCCTTTTTGTAGGTACAGTAAGTACACGTATCGCGGCACAGATTTACGAGATTCACAAAGACCTTTCTCGAATAGGTCAAAATTGAAGGCCTAAATTTATCACGTAGATATGAAGAACACTCAATCAATTGTTCTAAAGTAGCATCATAAAATAACGAGAGAGCTTGCTCACCATTAACATCACAAGTAGAATGCTTTATTTCATCCACTAATTCGGATACATGCTCCACACTGTTATCATATCGCATCAAGGCATCGTTATTTGTTACACCTTGACTAATAAACACTATCTTAATTCAATTCTACACGTATGTTCTTCCTTTCCATGCGAATGACTGAGGTTTATTGGCTCTAAACATGGAAATAACCAATGATAATGTTATGACGGCTGCTCCTATCAGTGAGCCAAGAGCCAACTTCTTGCTATTCTTAAGCGATTGGGAAAGGATATGAATAGTTGTCATCATCATAACGCACACAGCAACTAGTGCAGCACCGGCAAGTAACAAGCCTAGATAGCTGGATTCTAAAAGAAGTGTAAAATAAATGCCTGTCGGTAAAGCAATGAACGGAAATACCATTAGGAACGCAATTGCAACTACCATAGGCCCACTCTTCTTACCCTGATCTCTATGCATTGGAACTAGGAGTCGTAAAAGACCATTCCACAATCCTTGACGGTCCCTTGCCCACAATGCATCAACATAGTCCTCCCCTCTAAACATTTTCATTCTTATTCCTCTTTCTTTTACAAGTGATCCAATAGCCCCATCTTCAATTATTTCAGTGTGTACTTCCTTGTGAGTCCCGATATATTCATATTCACCTCTAATAATGGCAAAGAAACTTCCAAAAAAATACCCTAAGTTGTTTGCGGAATCGTTTACTTTCAGAGGAGAAAACTTGGTCTGTAAAAAGACCGAGAGGAGTGGTAATGTGACGCAAGTTAGAAAATCATCAGCCACTAGCTTCGGAATAGCAGTAATCGCCGAGAGATCCTCTTGCAACATATGGTTTACTGCTAAAGTAACAGTCTGTTCGGAGTGAACGGTATCTGCATCAGTAAAGATTAGAATGTCTCCCGTCGAGTTTTCATAACCAATAAAGCAAGCCCAATTTTTCCCGACCCAGCCTGCTGGCCTTTGCCCGGCTTCCAATACGCGAAGTCTGTGGTCTGTTGGAGCTACTGACTTCATGGTCAGAAGGGTACTGTCTGTTGAACCATCATCTATAGATATTATTTCGAGATTGCTGTAGTCCTGATCAAGAAGAGTCCGTAAGCATCTGCCTATGTATTTTTCTTCATTCAATGCAGGTACAATTATGCTGACTCGTGGTATAGGCTTAGGGACGAACTTTTTGACCTCTTCAAACTTGGGCGAATACTTCAACGATCTTCGACAATATATTAACAAGTTAATCCAAGTAAGCAGTACGGCGAACATGATAATGTCCAATACATAAAGAGAGATCGAGTCAATC
>DASQUV010000045.1:0-29507 GCA_035641095.1 Nitrososphaeraceae archaeon | reverse complement strand
GGATGTCCAGGAGTATCAAGCCACTCATAAACATTTACAGGACATGCTTCAATACAAGCTCCATCTGCTACACAGATATCAAAATCTACCGTAACCTCTGATCCCCAGATACCCAATCGTCCAGGAGGATCCACTTCACCCCAGACCTTTATTCCTTGGAATGTACCAACAGCACTACGCTTTGATTTAAAATCAGGGTCAATTGGACCTTCAACTTTAGAATAACTTGTTCCGCCCCCTGTCAGCGAAATGGTTGTATTTCCACCTCCTCCTGATGAGGGAGCCTTAATTTCTGTGGCTTGTGTCAATTGAGGTTGGGGAGCAGCGACTGAAGCTGGTCGCTGTCCTGTAGCGTCGGGGGGCGGAGAGGGCTTTGACGATACCATTAGACCTGGCAAAGTCTTTTGTCTTTTCACTGGGCACAACTGATTGTGAATGTCTATCATACTCTGAAGTGTATTTGGGTTCTCATGAAGCAATTGAGAACCACAATCCCCGCATACATATTCGTTAGTAGTAGCTGACACAGATCTATATTCTGACATGTTATTAATCAACATTTGGTAGGTTCAAATGGCTAGCACTTACAGAAAGTATGGTCGGTTTGTTGGAGCTGGAAGCTAAACAATCAGATATTATTTTGTCAAAGATGGGATTTGTCTCTTCCTATATATTAAATTGAAGAAAGATAATATTCTTCATAAACCGATGTGAAGTTACCATGTCCGGTCTGGGCAAAACATATTGGCCAGAGATCATCTCGACACTACGAAGCATTATTCCTATTTACAATAGAGTAAATAGAGTGATTTCTCTCGGCAAAGACGCTGAATATAGGAGAATGTGCCTGAACAAACAGCTAAAACTTGGCGATAGGATATTAGATGCTGGTTCTGGCTTTGGTAATATGTCTAAGTTGGCAAGAATCGAAATGCATGGTGAATTGGAAGTAATACTATATGACCCAATTATGGAAATGCTCAGAACTGGGAGATCTCTTGACGGAAAAGTTGGTTTGAATATGGAGCTGTCTTCAGGCATTTTCGAATATTTGCCCTTCAGAGACAATACTTTTGATGCGATATTGTGTGGATATTCATTGAGGGATGCTATTCATCTCAACGAGGCTATAGGAGAATTTTACCGTATTCTGAAGCCTAGCGGAAAATTGTTGATCGTAGATCTTGGTAAGCCGGATGAAGTCCTTTTGGATTCGCTAGTCAGTATTTACTTGAGATATGTATTGGGTTTTTTAGCATTCACAGTAGCCGGGAGTAAAGGACTAGGCTTCAGAGCATTGCACGGTACTTACAAGCGATGGCCAAAGAATTCAGAGCTTAAGAAAATGCTTGAAAAGGAATTTTCAGAAGTCCAGTTCAGGAAGTATATGTTGGGAGGAGCGGTAATTATCGCTGCTATAAAGTAATCTTTCCACGTGGTTCCGGCGAGAGGAATCAAAATTGTCCCCAAGTGTTGATATTAATTGAATGATTCATTTGGTGTTGGTTCTGTTTAACGACGTGTTCAATCTGTGATTACTTATCCAAGTAAAGTTAATTAGAAGCCGCAAAGTTTTCCACTTTATCTCATGAACGATAAGAAAGATGTTGAAAGAGTTCTTTCAGAGATCACATCTGGTCCACATAAGGTAGTTACAGAGGATGTGGCAAAGAAGATTTTAGCTGATTACGGGCTTCGGGTGCCCCCTTATGTAATAGTAAATAGCTCTCAGCAGGCGGCGAAAGAAAGTGCAGCCATGGGCTTCCCGCTAGTGGCGAAGGTCGTGTCCCCTATGATACTTCACAAGACAGAAGTCCAAGGAGTAAAAGTAGGTCTTAAATCGGAAGGCGAAGTAGTGAACGCTTTTGATGACATGTACAACAGACTAAGAAACGAGTTTGACATAAGGGGGATTCTACTTGAAAAGATGGTGCCGCCAGGGGTGGAGTTGATAGTTGGCTTACAAAACGATCGACAGTTTGGGCCAGTGATAATGTGCGGATTAGGTGGCGTGTATACGGAGCTATTCAAAGATGTAAGCTTTAGAGTCCTTCCAATTGAGAAAAGGGATGCTCTGGAGATGTTGGAGGGACTAATGGGAAGGCAAATTTTACATGGGTTTAGAGGCAGTCGACCCATCGATGTAGATATGGTGGCAGAGGCCCTGGTAAAGATTGGTAACTTAGGAGTCGACATGGCCCCCTTCTTCGAAAGCGTCGATTTTAACCCAATGACAGTCTATCCAGATAGTTACTATATAGTTGATGCGAAAATATTGCTCAATGACAAACGGAATGCTAATGCTATATCCAAGGCTCAACCCAATTCCAACTTCATGGATATCTTCTTCAATGCAAAATCAATCGCTTTGGTTGGGGCGTCTCCTGAAAAAGGAAAAATTGGAAACTCGGTTCTCGAGAGCCTTTCTAAACATGAGTATAAGGGCAAGATTTTTCCGGTAAACGCCAAAGGCTATTCCGACATAATGGGGTTGAAGGCATATAAGAGCTTGGATGATATCCAAGAATCAATTGACTTAGTTATAGTTACTGTTGACTTGAAGTTTGTTCCGGCATTGCTTAAGAGCAGCGGAACTAAGGGGATTCACAACATGGTCATCATCTCAGGAGGTGGTAAAGAACTTGGAGGAGAAAGGGCTGAAATAGAACAGGAAATAAAGCAACTTTCTCAGGATCTTGGTATAAGGATCATAGGTCCTAATTGCATTGGAGTTTTCAACGGCGCAAATCGTTTAGACTGTGCTTTTCAGGGCCACGCAAGAATGGTTCGCCCTAAGAACGGAAAGGTGTCGTTCTTGTCTCAGAGTGGGACAGTCGGGATAGCCTTTATGGAAACGTCGGATACTTTCGGAACTAGCAAGATGATTTCTTATGGTAACCGATCTGATGTTGACGAAGCTGACATGATATGGTACCTCGCCCAGGACCCCAATACCGATGTTATTGGGTTGTACGTCGAAGGGCTAGGTGACGGCAGAAAATTTGTAGATACCGCAAAGAATGTGATCTCTAAACATAAGAAGCCTGTGGTGGTCTTCAAGAACGGCCGGACGACCAGAGGGGCAGTTCAGGCCGCATCTCATACTGGATCATTGGGAGGCTCATTTGGGGTGGTCAAAGGGGCGTTCCAACAATCTGGCATAATCTCAGTTGATAGCTATGAGGAGCTTACTGGATCACTTAAGGCGTTAACTTGGCAGCCCGTGCCGTCCGGGAACAAAGTTGCCATGGTTACTAATGGAGCCGGGCCGATAATAGCGGCCATAGACCGCTTTGAAGATCTTGGACTAAAACTTGCTAATCTTTCTGAAGAAAGTATGAATTCATTCAAGAGGCATTACCCTGCCACATACGTTCTGGGAAACCCGCTAGACGTGACTGGGTCTGCTAGCGCTGATGACTACAAGTTTGCTATTCAGGCTTTTATGGATGACCCGAACGTAGATATCATAATGCCATGGTTCGTATTTCAAGACGACCCTCTAGAGGAGAAGATCGTAGATGTCCTCGCAGAGTTTCAAAAATTGAAGAAGAAACCCATTCTGGTAGGGGCGATGGGAGGCCCATTTACTCGAAAAATAGCTGCAGAGATTGAAAGTAAAAACATACCAGTGTATGACTTCGTTTCAACTTGGTCTACGGCGGCGGGAAGCCTTGCAAAATGGCAACTTGTACGATCTAGCTGACGAGATAACAATTGCTCTTTCAGTGACAGTTAGTTCGTCTCTAAATAATTCTTCAATTTTTCAAGCAAAAGTTATTATATTTATTCTGACGTACTTACGGATATGGAAAGTGCACAGCAGAGTCAGCCAGTAACTATTACGAACAAAGCTGCAGAGAAAGTAGCTGAATTTATGAAACAGGAGGGTAATTCTAATCTCTACTTGCGCGTTTATGTCTCAGGTGGAGGGTGTTCTGGTCTATCATATGGAATGGGATTTGAAGAGAAGCCTGATGATGACGATAGCGTAATTGAACAAAGTGGAGTCAAGGTCTTGGTAGATACTTATAGCCAACGGCATTTGAATGGTGCCAATATTGATTATGTAGAAAGTCTTATGGGATCAGGATTTAAAATAAACAATCCTAACGTCACTAAGAGTTGCTCTTGTGGACATTCTTTCAACACTGAGTGACGAAACTATTAGATAACAAGCGGGTTAAAAAAAAGGCTATGGCCATAGCCCCCTAATTTTCATGGCATCCACGACTCTATTTATTGCAAGTAACGTACTAGCCTTTCTCATATTGACGCTAAATTTCTTGTGATTGTTATACACATCATTGAATGCAGACGACATGTTGGAATCCAACCTAGAATTTACTTCGGCCTCACTCCAATACTCTCTCCGTAAGTTCTGTAGCCATTCAAAATAAGAGACTGTTACCCCTCCTCCGTTGGCTAGGATATCTGGGATAACCAAAACATCGTTTCTAAATAATATATCATCCGCATCTGGAGTTGTAGGTCCATTCGCCGCTTCGGCGACTATTCTTGCCTTTATCCTCCCTGCATTAGATCTTGTAATCTGGTTTTCTAGTGCTGCTGGGACCAATACAGTGCAATCAAGCTCTAAGAGCTCGCTATCATCTATCGGATTTGCACCCTGAAAACCCACAACCGTGCCTCTTTTCAACTTGTGACTGCGGAGTGATTCAACATCTATAACATCCGGATTATGAATTGAACCTTTAGAATCAGACACTGCAATCACTTTCATTCCCATCTCGGCCAACAAAACAGCAGCAAATTGGCCTGCATTACCGAACCCTTGAATAGCAACGGTGGCCCCTTTCAAATTCACGCCAAGTCTCTTTGCTGCCTCCCGTACCGTAATGGACACACCGCGACCAGTGGCTTCGTTACGTCCCAGAGAGCCACCAATTGAAACAGGCTTACCTGTAATTACATCAGGTTGCAGATAATTTCCCTTAAGTGCCGAATATGTATCCATTATCCATCCCATTTCCCTTCCTCCAGTATATACATCAGGAGCAGGAATATCAGTCAAAGGCCCGATGATATCTGCAATCGCATAAGCATATCTTCTTGTAATCCTTTCAAGTTCACTTTCTGACAACTCTTTTGGATTGCAAATTATGCCTCCTTTACCACCGCCGTATGGTATGTTGGCAACTGCACATTTCCAGGTCATCCACATGGATAATGCCTTTACTTCATCAACGGTAACCTGAGGATGGTATCTAATTCCGCCTTTATAAGGTCCTCGCGCCGAATTATGTTGAGATCGGAAACCGGTAAAAACCTTTATTCCTCCATTATCCATCTTTGCCGGAACTGCTACTGTCAAGATACGGTTGGGATTGGCGAGAATATCTCTCATTCCCTCGTCAAGGTTAGCCAGCTTTGCGGCTTCGTCTAGCTGTTTTACAGCTACTTCAAATGGATTAAGTGACTCTGACATTAGATCATCAGAAAATTTGGTCTATTTAAGTGTTAAATTGCATAATTGAGACCCATTCTAGATTCGCTTCAGCAGGTTTATTCAGTGTCCTGCAATCTCCTGGAGACGACTTCCCGCAAAGTTTTGTCAGATAGATTTTGGAATTTAATCCCAAGTGACTTCGCAATTATTTCAAGCTTTTCTCGTTCGGAAGAAATGGGAGAGATGTTGGGACCGATTATTGAGAGATTTTTCGACGAAATTTCCCTTTCAAGTCCACTTTTGGCTTTTTGATATTCTGCCATACCTCTACCAATCGCCCTAGAAAATGAAGACAAGTTTTTTGAACCAAAGAAAAGGATGACAAAGACAAAACCAATAATGAACCATTCTGTACCTGCAATATTCATTACAATTGCCGAGAAAACCAATTATGATTTGCCCTTAGTAATAGAAGAAGTAATCCTCCCTTATTTGCATACTGCTATTTTACCTGTTAGGCCAATGAGGTAGAGAAATGGAATTGGCTTTTATTATACACGTATCCTTTTAAAGGCGATTGTTTTTTTTCACTACATGGTTTACAGAAATACTGACATGGCTGTTCTTGACAGGATAACCCAATTTATTCACTCTTTAAACCGCGAGTCTGAAAATGGCTCCATAATTGTTGTCGAAGGAAAGCGAGATTCGGCGGCCCTCACAAAGCTCGGGTTCATTGGTCAAGTTACTGTATATAACAGATTCAAGGGAGTCTTAGACTTTGTCGATAGTCATCAACTGACTGACAAAAAGATTATTCTTTTATTGGATATGGATCGAACGGGAAAGTATCTGACTAGCAGAATAGTGTCACTGCTTCAGCAAAGAGGCAGCAATGTAAATCTCACCTACAAAAAGAAATTATGTGAAATAACGAATGGCAAAGTTCGTCACATTGAAGACATAGGCTCCTACCAGAACTTGGGGATCAAAATTTTTAGGTAATTATTCTTGACATTTGTGGCATATCTCGTTCAAAGGAAACGAATTGCGGAGTTATAAATCGATAGTTTGTCCCTTCCAAGCACTTATATTCTGGCCAGCTCACCTTACATTCACTTAATAATAATGAGGTTATGAGATTGCCTAATACTGGTATTGTTAAATATCACGTTAAATTAAAATTCGAGGTAGATGGACTCGTTGAGAAGGCGGATATAATTGGTGCCATTTTTGGGCAGACAGAAGGACTTCTTGGACCAGAGATGAACCTGAACGAATTACAGAAAGTCTCAAAGGTGGGAAGAATTGAGGTAAATGTTGATACAAGATCTAACATAGCTAAGGGAGACGCGGTTATACCCATGAGTACTGACATTTCAACAGCTGCGTTGATCGCCGCTGCAATTGAAAGTATTGATAAGGTAGGCCCATTTCAAGCGAAGTTTCTCCTAGTAGGCATAGACGATATCAGAGCAATAAAGAAAAAGATTATCGTAGACCGGGCAAAAAGGATCGTCCAAGAATGGGCAACAAAGACGATAAGCGAGGGCGAGGAGATGCTTAAAGACGTGTACGATGCAAGCAAGCCCGGTAAGCTTACGGCGTTTGGGAAAGCGCAACTGGCTTGTGGCACTGGAGTTTTTGATTCGGATTGGATTATTCTGGTTGAAGGACGGGCAGATGTCATAAATTTACTTAGGGCCGGTTTCGACAATGCGATCGCGATAGAAGGAGCGAAAGTCGATGAAAGCATAATTAAATTAACTGAAGGTAAACGAGTTGTAGCATTTCTTGATGGGGATAGAGCAGGCGATCTTATTCTAAAAGAACTGCATGGTTTAGTCAAAATAGATAAAGTGCTTAGAGCTCCCAATGGAAGGGAGGTTGAGGAATGCACCCCCCTTGAGATCGCCGAGATCTTACGTGAAGCAATAAATCGTCCAGCTGTTGCACACCATACCAGGTCTAATGCGATTCCACAGCCACAGGATACAAGACATGATTATCAAAAGCGCGCTGAAGAATCGGAACCTAGGCCTCACGGTTATGGAGGGCGAACAACCAGGATCGCTGACCAAGAGAGAAAAGAGAGTCTGCAGACAGAACATGACCAAGAGATGGTATTAAAGGTGCAGAATGTGTTTTCTGAGATAAATGAGACTTTGGAAGCGGTATTACTGGACGATTCTAAGCGGATCCTAGTCAAAGTCCCCGTTTCAAATATTGTGAAACAGCTTGAGGAGAGTGAAGGGGGAAAATTTCTTGTTCTAGATGGAATCGTCACTCAGAGGCTCATCGATGTTGCAGATCGAGCAGGAATAGAATACATTGTTGGTCACAGGACTACCGCAAGCAAGAAGCCTTCTACGGTCAAAGTTCATACTTTTGAAGAATTGGGTATCCCCAATTAGATGCATCCTACTCTTCAACACATACTTATTTTAGCATATTTATTGAAGTTCGGGAAAGGGAGAGCTTGTGGCGAGATCACGACCACCGAACTTGGCAACATGATTGACAGATCGCAACAATCTGCTTCCAAGTACTTGGTAGAGTTAGAAAAGGTGGGATTATTGGAACGAACAAAAGCGGGACAGAAATTCAGCATAATGATTACCGATAAAGGAGTCGACGAGGTTCTAAATCTCTATGAGACTATCAAGGGCTCCGTGGAAGTTCGTGACAGATCGGGCTTGCGACTGGATGGTCAGGTTGTTTCGGGCATGGGAGAAGGTGCTTACTATGTGTCGTTGGAGGGCTATCGGAGTCAATTCATTGCAAAACTTGGCTATGAGCCTTTCGCGGGGACTTTAAACGTCAAGCTACTCAATCAATCATCCATACGGATGAGAAGTATGATAGATAATTGTCCCTCAGTATTCGTTCGAGGATTTAGTGATTCTAGAAGGTCTTATGGATGGGTTAAATGTTATCCTGCTATCTTAAACGAAGGGGCTCTAGACAGAGCTGCAGTTATAGTTCTGGAAAGAACTCATTACGATAACAGTATGCTGGAAGTAATTGCACCTGTATCTATAAAGGACTCGTTGGGTATCAAAAACGGGGATGTTGTAAAGGTATTAGTACCTATGACGTCAAAGGGGACTAGTCTCGAGGCCACTTAGATGCCATAAATAGAATTTCCCATTTCATCCTTAATCTGTGAGCTCTTAATCCCGGGAACCGGCGTATTCACTCTAATAATCCTTACTGCCAAGTTTCTATCCTTACAGTTCTGAGAGATCTCTTTCTCGCTATGGATCTGATCGTAACCTAGGGCTATTATATTCGGAGACACCCGCTCTACCGTATCGTAAAGGGACACCTCGCTTCCAATTATAGCCAGATCCACGAAAGAAAGGGACGAAACAAGTTCCTTTCTCAAATTCTCATCATGATAGATCCTTCTATCTTTCTTTATTTTTGTCGCTGTCGATGTCCGGGCTATTACGACGACCAAAACATCTCCATGTTGTTTTGCTGCCTTAAGAGTATGAATATGGCCTGGATGAATCACATCGAAAACGCCGCCGACCAAAACTACTTTTATAGCGTCCCTCCCCAGGAAAGTCAATCTTGGCTGAGTATCCTTTTCTAGAAGACCAATTGAAATCATGTGCCGGATCTTATCGTCAAAAATACCGATAGGTAAATACATTTTTGACCTGAGTCTGTCAATAGAGCTGATACTAGAGTCAAGAGTACTTACATACACCGACGCCAATAAAGCTTTTTCGAATGGGTCCATCCGTCTACTCAGGTCCCTGATTTTCCTTGTAAGCCCAATAATATTTTTTCCAAACGCACTATTCTGCCTAGCTAGGAGTTCTCCCCCTCGTTCGACAGCCGACTGTCATTAACGTTTTTATATTTATCAGGAATCGGCTGATTTGTAACACATGTACGCACACATTCAGTTGATACAAATCTCAATTTTTCAATTTTTGCGCACCTTCCCGGAATATTTTCTCCTCGCAGTTCTGAAGCCAGCGCCATTTCCATCTTTCTCTTGTGGCTTTCACAAAATACACCTAATAAGAACTCGCCTTCCCTTTCTTGAATTGAAATAATATAAGAAGGAGGTAATGTACAATTTAGATAGCTCTCTTGATATGAGCACCTCTTTGGAAGTGACATTTAATAGTGGAGCGATTATTAGAGATATATGTTTATTACATAAAAGTGGTAATAAGTTCGACATTAGAGCACGACACTGGTATCCTATTCAGAAGGCATATGAGTTCTTACCGCCTCTGGCACGACTTATCTAGTTGAAATGCGTTGTAATTTGGTACTAACCATTGGCGGGCATTATTTTCTCAAAAAGGAATATCGTATTGCTACTATTGGTTGCCCTTATCGGGCTTATTCTTTCCATTATTTCTTTTAATTATTCGACGTATACTGCAGATGAAATTGCGAGAATTGCTTCTGTCGATGTTAGATCTAATGCACGGATTGAAGCGCATGATCTCTCTCAGATTCTTTTGCACACACTTGATTCGGTGACAAGTAATTTGAGATCTTTAGCAAATTCACAACCAATCCAAGACGAACAGAGGGATGTTGGTCTAATGCTTCTTCGTAATATGCAGTCTTCTACCTTTGAACTTACTGAAGGATACTACTGGTTAGACAAGGACGGTATGCTAGTTGGCCTGAGCACGCAGAACAGAAGCGAATTAGTGGGTCATCTTAGGTTTGATTTAGGTGATAGAGAGTTCTTCATAATTCCTAAGTCTACCCACGTTCCCTACTACAGCAACGCAATTGATTCACCTGATCAGCTGCCAAGATTCTACGTTTCCTATCCCATTATGTCAGTAAATAGTAATGATACAAGGAATGAAGTAAACAAAACTATATTCGATGGCGTAATAGTTGCGGTTGTAAATCTAGATTCACTGGGTGAATTCCTGCAGGATGAAATTTCACCTGAATTTATTAGTAATGTGGGCTTGATGGATAATAACGGTACTATACTTTATGCCCGGGATCAATCCTTGGTCGGAAAAAACTACGAATCAGACGACTTCCAATCGACTGTTCCCGATCAAGTGAAATCAAGGTACATCGGAATTCTTACGCGTTCCTTGCAATCGAATCCTGGCGCTGAAGATATTACCTTCAATGGGACCACAACGACCATTTCGTATCAGCCTATCAATGTAGATGGAAAGCACATATGGACACTATTTTTAGGTTCCCCGCATAGTCTGGCTACCGATGTCGGAGTAGTCATTGAACAACAGAAGAACTTGAGTAGTCAAATAATAATCGTTATTGCGCTAATAGGCGTGAGTATAGCAGTTCTGATCTTATCATGGAATAAGAAGCTCGAAAAGGCCGTCCGTGAACGGACCACAGATTTAGAAAAAGCAAATGTTTCTTTGGGTGAATCTAATCGGCTATTAGCTGGGACAAATGAGCAGTTACAAGCTCATGATAGAATCCAGAAGGAATTTATAGATATAGCAGCTCATGAGCTTAGAACTCCCATACTCCCTATACTGAGCGAAACAGAATATCTTTCTCGGAGATTTCGTGGGAACAAGAGTCGAATTCTAGTGGGTGAGGAACAAATTCGATCGATCATTCTCAACGCAAAAAGATTAGATCGTCTTGCGTCCGATATCTTGGATGTCACTCGAATTGAAAGCAAAACGCTCAAACTAAACAAGGAGCACTTTGATTTAGATCAGCTTATTCGGAAAGCCATAAGAGAAACAACTGAAAGACAAAGGTCCAATAAACCAAAAAGCTTGGAAATCACCTATGAACCGTTCCAGTGCAACATTTTCGCTGATAAGACTAGAATTCTTCAAGTTATCACAAACTTGGTCGACAACGCTATGAAATTCACGAACGAAGGAATAATTTCTATAAGTGTAATGAGAAACGAGAAACATGTAGAAATAACAGTCAAAGACACCGGTTCAGGCATACAGGGTCACATTATGCCTAAATTATTTTCCAAATTTGTTTCATCCTCGGAGAACGGTACTGGTCTAGGACTGTTTATATCAAAAAAAATAGTCGAAGCTCACGGTGGAATCATTTGGGCAGATAATGGGGAGGTAAAGGGTGCTGTATTCAAGTTTAGACTCCCTCTGAATTAGTACATATATGTCATATAGGGGATTTACAAAAAATATGTATATGTTGAATCATCATTAGCATACTGATGGTACATTACAGTGATTTTTGTTTTAAGCCATTATGATGAACCTTTTGCAAGGGCTAATGGAGGGGAAGATTGCTAAGAGATATGTTACTCATCTCTTAAATCCAATTAAAGGCAGTCTTCTACATACATGCATCCAGAAGACCTGAAGATGATTTGGATATGTCAGGAATGCGATTCACATTTCATCTTTCATGCTGACGTCAGCGATCACATGGCGCAAACAGGCCACTCTCGTATTAGAAAGGTGGACATGGTCCTGTCTGACAGTCCATTCACGTCATATTACAGGTTTGATAGATAGGATATTTCTGCTCTGAAAAGAGGGAAAATTCGCCGTCCCAGGGTAACAGTCTCGCGCTTATTATAAGGGCAATCAGCCGAAATCGAAATGACACCATTTACTATGACCAACCCCATCATACAACCGGCTGTTATGCAACTAGCTATTTGATAAAATTAAATACTAGTAATTTTCTGGAATAGTAATGATCAACAATCTTGATAGGGACACAGTTCCTAGAATTATGGTTGTTGATGATGAAAAGGACATTCTTAGAATAATTAAGCGGGATCTCGAATCTCCTCTCTCTTCCCCACCCTCGGAAAGGGCCGCATCAAATGATAGGAAAATCCAAGATAAACAGCAAAACCAAGGAGAGTCAAACCTAGGCGAATTTAGAGAACCAAGTGCGGAGAGAGATCTCGATACCTTCATGGTTGAGACCTTTACCAACGGCTGGAATGCGCTAGAGGCTTTAGATAGCCATCCACGTGGTTATTACGATCTTGTTCTGACTGATATTCGTATGCCACGGATGAATGGATTTGAGTTATACCGTAAGATTAAGGAGAAAAATCCTTCGATGAAAATTGTCTTCATCACAGCATTTGAAATAAATAAGGAAGAATTTACCAAAGTCCTGCCGTCCATCGACGTTAAAGACTTCATCATTAAGCCAATCAGCATGACGAATTTGAGAAATAAGCTGAACGAAGTTTTAAAGGGAATTGAATAGGTATTGTATCAGCTATTTCTAGCTATTTCTACCGATATTTGTAGTGCTTTTCGAACAAATCCTGTGACTCTCTATATCTAGATCTCTCTACTTCCAACATTTGCTGCAGAGCATCATCAGCCTTAAGGATGAGGGGCTTTCCAGACCACTTATTTTCTAACAGGTAGTTGACCCACGCCCTGATGGTGGGGCCCATCCTTCTAGACAACGGCTCTAGGAATCCACTAACGATCTCCCGCTTTGCAGAATCTCTATCTAGTCCTCTACACATTAAATAGTATATCTGGGCCTCATCTAGTTGAGCCACCGAGGCCGAATGAGTGGCCTTCACTTCATTAGTTTCTATCTCTAAACCTGGTATCGCATCGGATTTTGCATCCTTATCCAACAAGATTGCGTGGCCTGCGAGATAAGATTCAGATGCTTTTGCATCGTTTCCTATCTTTATCATACCCTTAAACAAGGATTTTGATTTATCGCGCATTACAGACTTGACCAATACCCGACCTCTGGAATTATTGCCTATATGGTTGAGATTCGATGTGAGATCAAAAGACTGGGTATCATTACCAAAAACGATCTCAACGTCCTCCGCAGAGGACCCAGTGCCTTTCATAATACTGTCCACCTTGCATCTAGAAGTTTGAGCCCCAAATAGGCCATGATACCACGACATCTTTGCATCCCGTTCAACCCAAGCCTTCTTGTTCAAAAATGCAATGCTGTTTGAATCTAGAGCTTGAAGGGTTATCATCTCTAAATTAGACCCATTACCGAGGTGACATTCGGTAAGTTCAAAAACTCCCTGCTGTACTTTTGAAGACCCGGTAGTGCCAGGGGAATATAACTCTTGAACGATAGTACATTTTGAACCTTCGTCTGCAATGAACATATTACGACTGATAGAAGATACATCATCCTGACCGAGGGCACAAATTAGTCTAATTGGATCTTCGACGATAGTATTCTTAGGTACATAAATAAATATCCCCGACCTAAAGGCAGACGATTCAAGGGCTAAAAACTTGTCTTCATCGAGGCTCCCTCTATTCTGTAACGCCTCCTTAATCTTGCCTTCATGACTCTCGACTGCCTTCGATAAATCCTCTATAACCACAGGATCCCTACCTGATTCCACATCGCTTCTGTTAAGTTTGATTATGGTAGATCCGACTCTTATTAGGCCGGCGTCTTTGTCTAGTTCTTTCATTCTATCTGCTAAAAAATCACTTGGTACCGATGAGTTTGATCCCATGGATAGCTCAACTTGATCAGGATTAACCCGATTTACGTCAGAATATTTGGAATATAATGGTGATATCTCATGTGGTAGGGATTGGTACTTTGCAAAGTTCTGCTCCCTTATCCGAGTCATCCATGCAGGCTCCCTATAGTGTGTTGATAGGGCATGAATATCTTCTAAGCTCAAAGCTGTTAGGCTTGGCAACTACTTCACTCTATCAAAGTATCAGTGCATGAAATGAAATTAGCCTACTGACCCTTCCATTTCGAGCTTGACTAACCTGTTCAGCTCTACAGCGTATTCCATGGGAAGTTCTTTTGTGAATGGCTCCATGAAGCCTCCAACTATAAGAGACAAGGCATCAGATTCGGTAAATCCCCTGCTCATCAGGTAGAATATTTGATCTTCTCCAATTCTACCTACAGTCGCCTCATGAGAAATGGTGGCATCCTCTTCATTCACCTCAACATAGGGATAAGTGTCTGTTCTGGACGTTTCATCAAGGAGGAGAGCGTCACATCTAACATTGGATTTAACCCCGTTTGCACCCTTCGCCACATGCAAGAGTCCCCTATAAGTGGTTCTTCCGGAATCCTTACTAACAGATTTGCTTGTAATTCGAGATGTAGTGTTAGAAGCCAGGTGCACCGCTTTTGCCCCAGCATCCTGATGTTGACCTGCACCAGCCAAAGCGACTGACACTATCTCGGCATGAGCATTTCGTCCTAACATGTATACACCTGGATATTTCATCGTAAGCTTGCTTCCTAAGTTGCCATCTATCCATTCCACTGTAGCATTCTCATACGCATATGCCCTCTTTGTTACAAGGTTATAGACATCCTTGCTCCAATTTTGGATCGTAGTATATCGTATCTTTGCTCCCTTCTTCGCTACTAGCTCTACAACGGCAGAATGCAATGATTCCGTAGAGTAAATAGGGGCAGTGCATCCCTCGATATAGTGAACTTCTGCTCCCTCGTCAGCAATAATCAGTGTTCTTTCAAATTGACCTATGTTTTCAGCATTTATTCTGAAGTAAGCCTGCAAGGGAAGATCCACTTTGACATTTGGGGGTACATAAATGAACGAGCCCCCAGACCAGACCGCACTATTTAATGCTGCAAACTTGTTGTCTTCGGGAGGGATTATTTTACCAAAATACTTCCTTAACAGGTCTGGATGCTCTTTTACAGCAGTATCGGTATCCACAAATATTACCCCTTGACTAGTTAAGTCTTCGCGAAGGTTGTGATATACCACCTCTGATTCGTACTGTGCACCGACTCCTGCCAAGAATTTCCTTTCTGCCTCCGGGATCCCTAACTTCTCAAACGTGTTTCGAACCGACTCCGGCACGTCTTCCCAACTTTTCTCTTGTTTCTCTGATGCCTTTGCATAGTAAAAGATATTCTGAAAGTCAATCCTCGACATGTTACCGCCCCAATTGGGCATAGGCTTACTCATAAAAACATCATATGAGCGTAATCTAAATTGCTTCATCCATTCCGGCTCGTCTTTTAGCCGACTAATCTCCTCTACAGTCTGCCTAGCTAGCCCCTTCTTACTTAAATAAACATACTTATCAATTGAATCCTTGAAGTCATACTTACTATAATCCATGTTCAAATTTTTAGTGCTCATATGATTTTATAACGGCGTTATTTCTTATATATATTTTGTTAACTTGTTTTATAATGCAGACAAACCTTGAAGAGCAAGAATCATGGTGACTACATAAGTAAAGATGCTGGCATATATATTGATACGGACAAGGTAATGATTTTTCAGACTAATTTGGACGCCTCCACCATGCCGTTAAGGGTGTGTTCTATTGCTTCAATGATTCGACCCGAGGCATGTTTCTTTAGCTCTGCGCTTGTCTTATGTCCTATCGAGACTAGACCATTATGACGCCTAAGGTAAATCAAATCATCATTACTTGCTTGTTTCTCTACAATCTGGAATAATGCCTTCACCGAGGAAGGGCTAGTAAAACCAACCGCATCCAAATTTTTATCCCTTAATAGGTAAAAGAATCCCTTCCACTGATTATCTATATCTAAGTTGGTTGACACATCATAAAGTTGATACTGGTCCACAATGAAACCCAATCTCGAGAGGGACAGCACAATCTCGTTGTCCCCGAGCTGACTCCTTGGTATGACAATTCTGTGCACTTGGCTCTTGTAGCTTGCAAGACACTCAACCAGTCCATGGGTGTTGTAGGAATCAGGCACTAATACAGATTGGATCCCGTATTGTGAAAGTGTTTCTTTGGTTCTTGGGCCGACACAAATAGTTCTAATCGAACGTAGCTTAGACATAAGAGCTAATGCATTTCCAGTGTTATCAGCATTGGCCATAAGAATGTCTACGGTGTTTCTACTCAGAAATAAACAAGCCTCGTAGTTATACTGAATAATGTGTGAAACTATGCGCTCCAATTCAAGATGATGTTTAGGAGATATGACTATGCACTTGAGAAAGATGACCGTCCACCCGCAATTTTCCATTGCTTTCTTGAATCCTACAGATTTTGATAACTCTCGTGTAATTGCAAAGTACCGTTCCGGCTTGTGTTTCTCAGATTTAACCATTTGGAGATACCCACGTCAGACGCTCAGATAAGGAAACGACACGACCCACCACGATTACTGCTGGAGAGGATACCTTGTATCTTGCGACCTTTTTCAGAATACTGTTCAAGTTACCCGCTATTACCCTTTGTTCTTTCGTAGTCCCTTTCTCTACAATTGCTACGTTCGTACTCCCCTTCAGCCCACCTGCCCGCAATTCTTGAACGATTTCTTTAATTCTTTCTATCCCCATCAGCACGACTATTGTGTCGACAGCAGAAGCTACAACTTTCAAATTTAAATCCGAATGATTTTTCCTCAGATTTTCTCGGCCAGTAACAAAGGCAACAGATGACGAGTAGTTTCTGTGGGTAAGAGGGATCCCTGCATAGGCTGGAGCAGCAACTGCTGATGAAATGCCGGGTATAATCTCGAATTGAATTTCATGTTTGCGTAAATATTCCGCTTCTTCTCCCCCTCTTCCAAAAATAAGTGGGTCTCCTCCCTTAAGTCTCAATACACTTTTCCCTCTTCGAGCGTAAGTCAGCATAAGCTTATTTGTTCTTGACTGATGCATTGAGGTGGCTTTGCCTGATTCCCTACCGACATAGATTTTCTTTTTAGTCGATGGTATCTTGTCCACTAGCTGCTTACTGACTAATCTGTCATATAGTACTACGTCGCATTTCGTTAAAAGTCTGTATCCCTTCACAGAGATAAGGCCGGGGTCTCCAGGGCCAGCGCCGCAGATAAATACTTTTGCGGAATTCATTGCAGATTATTCCATTTCTTTAAAGCCGATTCCCAGCTTTGAGAGAAGTCTTTGGCGCCCTTATCCAGTAGTCTTTGTCCTGCTTTAATTCCTATGCTTCTCGCTTCCTCGATTCGCCCCTTTTCTGTGATAAAGATTTGATCTGAACCGTCGGCAGAGAACACTTTTGCATTGAGAGTCAATAGGTTAGGCCTGGTGGAGGACAATGCTACGACACCTACTGGGAATTTACAACCTCCTTCAACTACTGACAAGAGATTTCGTTCAGCTTCCAATTCTGCACGAGATCGCGGGTCTTCTATCAATTTCAAGAGAGAAAGAAGATCCGGCCTATCCCTCCTACACACAAGTGCAAGCGCCCCTTGGCCAGCTGCTGGGACAAAATCGATAACATCAAACCGTTCAGTTATATGCTCCGTTAATCCCAGGCGATCTAAGCCGGCCTGAGCCAAAACTACGGCGTCATATGAGCCAGTTTCAACTTTCTTTATTCTTGTCTCAATATTTCCACGAATTGGTTTTACTCTTAATTCGGGTTTCATTCTTAAAAGCTGGACTGCCCTCCTCAAGCTGCTAGTTCCAATTACTGCGCCGCCAGGTAGCTCGCTCAATTTCAAGCCATTGCGATGTATTAGAACGTCGTTGACAGCGGATCTTGTTGGCACGGAGGCAAGAGCGAGATCCGAGAAGAGCTCAGTTGGTATATCCTTGGCGCTGTGAACTGCGAAATCTGCATATCCATTAATTACTGCTTGATCTATTTCCTTCTCAAATATACCTTTACTGTCAAAGGTGTAAAGTGGTCGAACGTCTAAATCTCCAGAGGATTTGATCTTTAGAATATTTATTTGTATTTGCCTCCTGATTCTCATTAGCGAATTCACCACAGATTTGGTCTGTTCTAATGCTAGTCTGCTGTGCCTTGTCCCTACCTTGTAGCTCCTCATTTCTTAAGACTCATCAAACTGAAGGCATAATCGTATGCTTCAATAGTTCTATCGATATCTTCATCGGCATGAGAATAAGAGAGAAAACAAGTTTCGAATTGGGAAGGAGGAATAAAAACTCCCTTGTCGAGCAATGCTCTAAAGAGCACATTAAATCTATCAAGGTTAGACTTTTTGGCAGATGCCATATCTCTCACTTCGCTAGACGTAAAGAATACTTGGTACATTGAACTGATATTGCTTACCCTGCACGGAATCTTTCTTTGATGTGCAGCCTCTTTGATGCCATCAGTCAATGAATCGCATATCCTAGTCATTCTTGGGTATATTTGATCTCGACCTCTGATCAGAGCAGAAAGCGTGGCGATGGCGGCCGTAACCGCAACCGGATTACCGGCGTACGTACTGGCCTGGTACACATCACCGGATGGAGTGAACTGTTCAAGCAATTCTCGTTTGCCGCAAATTGTAGCTAAGGAAAATCCGTTTGCTACTGACTTCGAGAAAGTTATGATATCAGGTTTAATCCCAAAGAACTCACTTGCTCCCCCAGTAGCAAGACGAAAACCCGTTACAACCTCATCAAAGATCAGCACAACATTTTTTTCCAAAGTAATTTTTCTAATAGAGGTGAGGTATTCCTTATCAGGGATTATTAAGCCCATGTTAGCCGGAACCGGTTCGAGGATAACGCACGAAATATCATCCCTCTCCCTCATCACCTCTTCCAGTTGTGCAAGATCATTAAATGGAACTACAATCGTTTCCGAACTAAACTCTTTAGGAATACCATTCGAGGACGGTATGCTATGCCCAAAACTATCTCTACTAACCAGGGAATAATCTTGAGCGCCATGGTAACAGCCTTCAAATTTTATAACCTTACTCCGTCTGGTGTGCGCTCGAGCGAGCCTAATAGCATTCATAGTAGCCTCCGTCCCAGAATTCACGACCCTAGTCATTTCACATGCCGGAATAAGTTGAGCAATCATTTCCCCAAGAACAACCTCTTTCTCTGTAGGAATACAATAAAGAGAGCCAATACTTAGCTGCGATTTGACTGCTTCCAATATTTCCGTATTTGCATGGCCTAAAATTAGCGACCCGTAGCCCATACAGTAATCTATATAACTTATATGGTCGCTGCTGGTTACGCTACTGCCATTCGCCGAAGCAGCAAAGAAAGGGAATGGCTCAAAGAACCGAATTGGGCTGTTAACACCACCGGGAATGACTTTGGTTGCCCGATCGTAAAGAATTCGCGAGTTATCATACATTTATAGATCAAAATCCAGAATGTAATTGTCGTTATAATTTCATTGCGACTTTTTATTCTCCATTCAGTAACTGAGAAACCAGCTTGGCGTGATATGTTATTAGGATATCAGCACCGGCCCTCTTTATTGAAGTAAGCATTTCGTGCACAGCTTGTTTCTCGTCAATCAGACCTTGAGAAGAAGCAGCTTTTATCATTGCGTAGTCACCTGATACACTAAATGCACACAGAGGTAGATTGGTCATCTCTCTTACTTTCCTAATCAAGTCCAGATAAGGGACAGCGGGTTTGACCATTACAATGTCTGCTCCTTCCTGAACATCCATCATCACTTCCCTAAGGGCTTCTCTATGATTAAGAAATGACATTTGGTAAGTCTTTCGGTCACCCAGAGATGGAGTGGAATCAGAAATCTCTCTAAATGGGGAATAAAGCGAAGAAGCGTGTTTTGCAGAGTAACCCATGATGATAGTATCTGTAAACCCGTTGTCGTCAAGTGCTTCTCTAATGGCCGTTACTTGACCATCCATCATTGCAGAGGGAGCTACCATATCACTACCTGAATTCGCGTGGCTCACAGCTATCCTAGCCAGCAGGTCGAGGCTCTGATCATTTTCTACTCGACTTCCTCTCAGGATTCCACAATGGCCTGAAAGAGTATACTGGCACAAGCAGACGTCGCTAATGATCACTATTTGATCGCCGAAGGCTTTCCTCAGCGATTCTATCGATTGTTGCACTATCCCATTTCTATTTAATGCTGAACTACCGCTTTCGTCTTTGAAGGAGGGAATCCCAAAGATAATAAATGCACGTATTCCAAGTTCATAGCACTCCTGAATCTCCTCAACGAGACCTGATAATGGAAATTTCCGTACACCAGACATTGCTCTACTTTCTTCGGCTGCAGATATTCCTTCCTTCACAAAAACAGGATGGATAAAATCTTTGACAGAAATTCTGGTCTCTTGCAATAGCTGTCGTATCGCGGGATTCCTTCTGAGACGTCTTAGTCTTACCTTCGGAAATCCTGGCGAAGATTTATCCATTGTCATAATTAAATAAGCTTTCAACGATTCTAGTTAAATCCTGTTCAGACACTCTTCCTCTACGGACCTCGTTCCGAAGGTTGTTCATAGGAGTCGACAAAATAGTAGAGACTAAAGAATGAGAAAGCTCCCTAATAGTTCTCTTGTCTTCTCTGCTTAGCTCTGCCGAAAAAAGATACATTGCCTTCTCTAGCTCAGCTTCTCGTAACGCTTCAACTGACCTGAAAACAGAATCGATCAACTGTTCTACCCTCTTACTTTTCAAAATATCTGCAAACGATTGGGCCTCTTTATCGATTATTTGCTCTGCAGCAGCTATCTCGTCTTTTCGAAGTTTGAGATTATTCTCTGCTATTTCGGCAATCTGGTCCATGTTAATTAGTTTGATTCCCTTTATGGTACTAATTTGGTCTTCAACGGTTCTAGGATTCGAAAGATCGAAAACTAACATCCCCTTGCTTCTTGACGACATTGCTCTACTGATCCTCTGATACGTAATCAAAAAATAGGGTGCGGTGGTTGATACGAAGACTACATCATACCCAGTTAGACCAGATAGTGCGTCTTCAAAAGCAATAGGATCCCCGCCTGCAGTATCTGAGAAGGACTTCGCTCTTTCGAATGTTCTACTAGTAACCATAAACCTAACTTCTCTTTGCCTCAACGATTTTGCAACAAGACTTGCTCCTTCCCCAGACCCTATTATTAGTATGCTTCTACTTTTGAGATCATCGAAATAGTTCTCTGCGATGTTAACGGCCACAGAACCAATTGAAACGTTACCTTTATTCAATCGAGTAGCTGTTCTTACTTTACTTCCAACTTTGATGGCTTTCATAAATATTAATGCGAGATTCGATCTAGAATGGCCATTGCACTTCGAAAATTCAAAAGCCCTCCTTACTTGTCCTAATATTTGATCCTCACCTACTACAAGAGAGTCTAGACCGGAAGTTAGCCTTAACAGATGCATAACGGCTTCCTGTCCGATGCTCAACTCTACATTGTCTGAAAGTTTATCTATTGATAAACCGGTGACTGATGACCAAATGTTTAATATTTTTTGCTCATCTAGAGTTTCATCCGAGGACAAGAAAATTTCTACCCTGTTGCACGTTTGCAAAATAACACATTCATTATTGGGTGAGAGACCCCCAAATCTACCATAAGCTTCATTAACATTCTTAAACGTGAACCTTTCGAGAAGGTGAATGGGGGCTTTTTTGTAGGTGATTCGAGCATTAAAAAACTGTTGTTCTCGATACAAAGGCTCGAATTGTGTCATTTAGTTCCTTTTACCCTCCCAAGAGTTTATTAATGCAACTAATTCTTGACGAGCATCATCAATACGGTCTTCCTTAATGAGCTTCTGGATAGCGGCATTGTTAATAATAGAATACAGAAATTCCTTTCTTTCACTGACAGTGGGTATTTTCGTCCTAATCATTCTTCTCGCGGCTTCTTGTAGTCGTATATTTTCAATATCAGACTTATTTATTAATCTCCTCAAAACCCTTTCTGCTTTGATTCGGAATCTTCTGGCAACGATTGGACTTCTGCCCGATGTGGAAATGGCGATTTGGAGGATCCCTTCAATGTTAATTATGGAAGCATATGAGAAACCGCTAACGGATGGGTCGTCCACGGCATATGATAATGCCCCCATTAAGCTAGCCTCCTTAACTATTGCACGATTGAGAAGTTTATTATTAGTGCAAGCTAGAACTAGGAATGGATTCCTATAGTCCTTAAGAAAGCTTGTGTCTTTAACGTACTCTTTTCGAAGAGAGAGTTTTCCCCTTTCTTGTAAACTCTTGATTACCTTATTCAGGCGATTCGTAATAAGAATTATTTCACAATTCTGATCCTCAAGTCCTCTCAACTTCCTTAAGCCTTCTGTTCCTCCTCCTATTATAATGACTTGTTTCCCATTTAGGTTCAAATCAACTAGCAATTATCGCACCAGGATAAACAAGGAAAAAGACGTAAGTTTTACTATTTAATTGTTGCATCTGGCAAACTTGAAGTTAGTCAATATCTGTTTCCATTGAGGGTAATCGGATCATTAGCGAATTCTCACCGATTCAGCAGAGCATGGCCAAAAAGACTATCTCTCGAATTCTTACAAACTGTATCTCGCCAATACGGTAATATCCATGCTACAAGGGCCTTTCACTTAAGACTAATTAAGAATGAATTGTTTATCAGTATTAACCTTTGATCAACGATGATGCTCCAAAGACTGCACTAGGTCTTTGTTCCATAGAAGGGATAGGTATCGCCACAAGAACGCATCTTGAAAACTCAGGATTCAAGTCACTTAAAGACCTGGTTGTTAGAGGCCCGGTTGAAATCTCAGAAGCTACGGGGATGGATATCGAAAAATCTGCTATTTTATGTAACCAGGCTCGACAAAGACTTGAAGACGCTGGGGTATTGGAAAAAAGTTTTGTTACAGCACGTAAACTGTATGATAAACGACTTACCGCTGCACGAACATCAACAGGTTCCAGGAATCTTGACACCCTACTAGGAGGAGGAGTTGAGACTAATGCTATTACAGAAGTTTTTGGAGAATACGGAACTGGCAAGACACAGATATGTCATAGCTTGTGCGTGATGGTATCACAGGATAGGGCCCATGGAGGGTTGGGTGGTAAAGCAATTTACATAGATACTGAAAATACCTTTAGGCCCGAACGTATTGTTTCTATCTGTAATGCAAGGAATATTGTACCAGACCGTGTTCTTGATAGCATCATTGTAGCCAAAGCATACAATTCAGCGCATCAGGAGTTGATAATAGATGAAACAGGCCCAATCTTAGATGCCAATGAGATTAAGCTTGTTATAGTGGATTCTGCAGTGGCACATTATAGAGCGGAATTTTTAGGTAGAGCGACGCTCTCTGAAAGGCAACAGAAGCTGAATAAACTTATGCACATCCTTTTAAGAATTTCGGAAACATACGGTGTTGCTGTAGTAATTACGAATCAGATTCAGTCCTCTCCGGATTTAGTTTTCGGTGATGCGTTCAGACCGACTGGCGGCAATGTGGTAGCCCATACTAGCACATATCGCATCTATTTGAAGCGCGCAGGCAGGAATAGAATTGCAAGGATGGTAGACAGTCCTTATCATCCAGAAACTGAGGCGCTTTTCTCGCTTTCAGAGAAGGGAGCCACTGATCCTGAACCCTACTGACTGATCCGCGCAGTTACTATTAAATTAAGGCCTGTAAGTACTGAAAACAAGATGCCTAGTTCGCATGGGTATAGGAGGAAGTCTCGCTCAGTTATGACACAAAATAACATTCCAAAGGGGTTATCCTATCTACTTACTGAGTACAGTCCTGGTGACAAGGTAATCATTACGATAGATCCAAGGGAACATAAGACGACCCCCCATAGAAGATACCAGGGAAAAGTTGGGACTGTATTGCAAGTCGGAAGAAGGACGCTAAAGACTTCAGTGCTGATCGGCAGTAAACAGAAAATCTTACAAACTAGGCTTAATCACGTAAAACATCTAAACGTGTGAATTAATTTAATGACAGAGATCGAGAAAAAGGAAATAATCACATTGCCAGAGGTTAGGGAGATCCTGGAGAAAGTGAAACCTGATGAAATGGACCAGATTCAAAGGTGGACTTATGATTTCGTGACAAGGTTCTCGAAACTGGATGCAAAAACTTCGCGTAAGATGGTTGAGGAGCAGATTAGAGAATGTGAATTGAAAGAAGAAGAGGCAGTAGAATTAGTAAACATATCGCCAAAGTCTCTGGAGGAACTGCGATCGTTTACGTTTGGATGGAAAAAGCTAATTTTGACGAATACGCTTGAAAAAATGCTACAGATATTAAAACAGAAAGCTGAAGGTTAAATATTCAGCCAATAATCAATTAAGTGGGAATTAAACGATTGTCAACGTCTGTGGACAGATCTGATCGTACTTGGAGGACTAATGAAAGTTATGCGCATCATCAGCCTCAACGTAAATATGAAGAGTATGCCTACATATTGGATTTCACGCAGCGCGGTAAATCCACAACTGTGAGAGGCCGTGAGGGCGTAATAATACAAGCGATTGGCGAAGAAAGGCTTACATTGTTAGAATTGCTGGGATATGGAAACGCAACGTTTGAAGTAGGTGAAAGACTGTTTATTGGGAGAGACGGAAGAGAAAAGATTATCAGTGTTCTTGGGAGACTAGAATACTCAAATATATCTCAGACGGCCAAAAATGAATTGCTTCCGACAGTCGAAAAAATTGTGATGCAGAATGAAAAGAGATTTATCGATTACGTAAATATTGCCCAACCGGTAACTCCTCGAATTCACGCATTAGAGCTCATTCCAGGTATTGGGAAGACTTACATGATGGCGATTATAAAAGCGAGAGAAGCCAAGAAATTTGAGTCCTTTCAGGATATTCAAGATAGAATTGGTCTAAAAGATCCTGCTAAATTGATAGCAAAGAGAATTGTTGAAGAAATAACTGGGGAGGCTCGTATGAACCTTTTCGTAAGAAGATGAGACTCACAGGTCCAAACTCACTAGGGCAGCACATACTCACAGATAGGATGATTATAGAAAAAATCATTCGCGAAGCGAACCTGGCAAAAACTGAAAAAGTTTTAGAGATAGGTGCAGGAGAGGGCGATTTGACAGTCCACCTTTGTAAGTATGCGGGGGAAGTAATTTCTGTTGAAATTGACAAGGCCAAATTTGAATTTGTTAAACAAAAATTGGCGCACTGTAATAATCTCTTATTGTTAAGAATAAATCCATTTAAGTGTAAACCGATGAGTTTTAAATTCGATGTTTTTGTCTCTAACATTCCCTATTCAAGGAGCAAGGATACTATATTGTGGTTAACCGATCATGCGTTTAACAGAGCAATTATTATGGTACAGAGAGAGTTTGCTAGAAAACTCTCTTCGACACCCGGGAATCGATCCTATAGAGCAATATCCGTAATATGTGAATATTGCTTTCATGTCAAGGAATTATTTGAAGTTCCAAGTACCTCATTTAGTCCGCCACCAGCAGTTTCATCCCTAGTTATCGAATTGGTGCCTTCAGGACGACAACTCTCCAATGAGACAAAAAGAAATATCGTGCTACTATTTTCACAAAAAAGAAGGTATGTTAGTAAAGTAGCCGCACATCTTGGATTCATGTCAGCTCCTGACTTAACAAAGAGAATTTGTCAGCTAAGTCCAATTGAGATAGTGGACATGGCGAGGAGCATCAGCAGCCGAACTAGTCAGTCCTAATTCTATCCGGATGAGGAGGGAATTATAATGGGATTTGTATTTCAAGAAGGTAGACATCCGAATTGAACCGCGGTACAACTCATAAGATTCTCGGATACCAGCCCTCTGACGACACTTACCTTATACTAGACGCGTTGGCTGGGTATAGCGGGAAGTCAGCATTAGAAATCGGTGTCGGTTCAGGGATAATTCTTAAAGAACTTTGTAATAGATATTCTCTAGTAATTGGAACTGATATAGACTTCGACGCTTTGTCATATTGCAATCAAACTAATGACCTGGAAGCAGAGTTGGTCTGTTGCAATGGATCAAATGCACTTTCATCATCACAGAAATACGACCTTATTGTCAGCAACCCGCCATATCTTCCATTTGATGATAATGATGTTTATGACAGAACCATTTGCGGAGGTGTAACCGGTTCAGAAGTAGCCGTAGAATTCATCAAATCTTCAACTGATCTCTTGAGCGAGCATGGTGCAATATTGCTTCTTTTATCAAGTTTATCCGATTTGCCACAATTCTACAGCAAAATAGCATCTTTGAGGCTTTCCAGAAGGACGATTTCAAAGAAAGAGCTGTTCTTCGAATCTATTTCGGTAGAAGAAGTTCGGGTTCTTTAGGCTTGTTGATAAAAGGTCAATCTAAGGAACTTATGTCATTTTCTTAGCAGATTGGAGGACTTCTGAGAAATTTCAGCGGTCATGCGGGACAGGGAGGACTGGCCCCCGAGGTCATATGTTACATATTTTCCATCTGCAATTATTTTTTCAGTTGCCTCAAATATTGCATCAGAGATATCAGTTTCTCCTAAATAACCTACCAACCAAGCGCCTGAAAGAATAGAAGCCACCGGATTCACTTTATCCATTCCAGAATATTTTGGAGCACTCCCATGGGCAGGCTCAAACATTGCATACTTCTCTCCGAAATTACCGGAATAAACGTTACCAATTGAACCAACGTGACCAGAAGCACATTCGGAAATGATATCCATAAATAAATTCGTACTTAAAAGGACGTTGTGGTTGAAGCGTTCAGGATTCTTCACTAACTGCTGAGTCATGTTGTCAACGTAATACTCTTCTACCTCAATGCCTGGAAACAGATTACTCATATTTTCAACAGAATTCCAAAAGATTCCATCCGTTTCCTTCAAGATATTACGCTTCGTCACAGCTACTAATTTTCGATATTCTCGTTCCTTGGCTAGCTCAAACGCCTTTAGGGATACGCGTTCACAACCTTTTCTTGTTGTCTTCCTTACTGCAATTGCGGAATCCTCGCTAGTCCTGAATTCTATCCCTGCATAGAGACCTTCTGTAGCCTCTCTCACACAAAGGAAATCAAGTGATCGCTCAGACAGCCGGTATGTCTTAATTGGCCTCACATTTGCATAAAGTTCAAATCTTTGTCTTATGCTAACTGCTACACTGCGAGGAGCGTCGGGCTTTGGAACAGTTGTAGTCGGGCCCTTAAAGCAAGCATCGCTTTGTTTAAGGAGCTTCCATACTTCATCTGAAATGTATGAACTGCCACCCGCCTTCATCCACCATTCTGAACCTGCCTCGCAAACGACAAACTCAGTTTGGGAGCCACATGATTTTAAAACATTTAAGACAGCTTCAACGAGCTCTGGGCCTGTTCCATCACCTTTTATCACAATAGCTCTCTTGCGTGTCAAAGAAATTAGATCAGAAAGAATTGTACCAGTATTATATTCATTTTGAATTAAGTTCGATGCGGCTTACCATATTGTCTCTAAATGGCGGCACATCGCTGGCATTCTTGACTTTAGTAAATTCATTGTCTTCTGAATAGTACGAATATGAAATGTCATAATCGCTGAGATTAAGGCGCTGTTCCGAGTACGATCCTGTTGAGCCATCTATAATCGGGACGGTTGAATTGTCAGGAGAATAGATTTTCATAAAATCATTCAACGTGAGCCTAATCGGTCTGACATACTCAATGTGAACGGTGTTGCCTTGAGTATCAGTATGGATGGTTCTAAGACACTCATTACCATTAACGGTATCATTTCCGATCCCAGCAGGGAGTGATTTTAGTTCACCATTGACGTATACTTCTATGGTTGGATGAATACTAAAGGTGTCTACGTTATGACCCTTCAGACACACTTCTAGCGGAGTTGGAGGGGGTGCAAATAGAGGAATAATCACCAAGGTCACAAGCAGAGATGCCCCCATTGCCGCTGGTGGTATGAGTAATTCTTTCTTACCCAGTCTTTTTCTTGGTTTCTCCTCTTTTACCTTCCGCTTAGGCATTTTACGATTTCACGGGGAATGTGTGTACAACCTGTTATTAGTGCTTTTCCTGAAATTCCATAGTTTTAAGATCTAACCGAAAGGCTACTGCACATTCCATACAAACCAAATTTTATTCTGCTCATACAGTACTCCACACAGCTAACCTGTCATGCTTTGTGTGAAATTCCACAATTATATGTTCGGCCAATAAAGAGTGAATAGTACTTCGTAAGCGACTAGACGATATTCTAGGACCTTCACTGCCAGAATCAAGCATACTGACCTAATATTTTTCAACACGATTTAGCATCATTTCAAAATCGATCTACCGTCAAGGAAATGAAGATTTGACATCAATTTTAGTGTGGTGGGAAGGGACAAGTGATACCGACCTAATGTACGCACACAATTTTTAACAGTCATCCGATCTTCAGAATTTATATATAAGCAAAAGTTGCTCCTCAAGAGTAGTTGGCAGAAAAGAGGGGCAGCAAGTCGAAACGATTTCAAAAAAAGAAAATACTCGTTTTAGTCGTTCTCGCCATTGTCGCAGTTGTAGGATTTTCTTTGGTATATTCCTCTAGCATTAGTTCAAGCCCATCCCAAGAGGGTAACAAAGATGTCTCCGATTTCGTTTCAAAGTCAAAAGCTGATGCTGTAAAAAAATTTAACGCCCAGTTCTGCGGGCTGGATTCGCGCCCAAATTCAAGCTATCTTGTTATCGAATATCCTCTGCCGGCCGTTTGTGAGATGCCTTTGGCCATTGGTGTGGATTCACAGAGCCAAAATATTTGGTACATTTCTACGAAAAATGGCACTTTGGGAAGGTACGACATGATTACCGACACCTTTGGGGAAGAATATGAAATTCCTAATTGGCCTGCCAGGGAGAATCCCACGATGTCTTCACAGGTTTGGGATCTTGACTTCGACAATATGGGCAACATATGGTTTACTGATGAAATACAGAATGCCCTATGGAGATTTTCAAATGACACAAAATCGTTTGAAATGTTTACTGTACCAGAGAAACCAGAGGCATTCGGAACTACCTATCCGGTCTCTATGGAGATAGATAATAATGGTAGCAATATTTACTTTGTTGGAATAAGATCTCCTTCAATATGGATTGGTAATATTTCACAAATGAGGAACGGTACCGCTGAAGGGATAGAGCGCATAGAAATTCCGCTTGACTCGTTTATGGGAATAGATCCAGACCTAGTAAGCACAGGATCGATTGTCTTGGATGAAGATAATAGTAGAATATTTGTTTCCTTACTTGCGTTCAACACAAAGGGGCAGATATTAGGATATGATCTAAAGAATAACACCTTTACATCTTACGATATGCCAGCTGATATTACCTCCCCAGTGGGATTAACACTTGACCTCAGTGACAACTTGTGGGTTACTGACCATGGGACTAGTATTTTCTACAGACTAAATCCTACCTCTGGAGAGATTACAAAGTTTA
>DASQUV010000044.1:0-24438 GCA_035641095.1 Nitrososphaeraceae archaeon | reverse complement strand
ACAATCTTCTCATCAATTTGTGCTAGCGTATAAAGAGTTAATGCCATCAATGAACCGAGAGGATTAGTGACAATAATCTGCATAGTCTCTTCGATCTGCTCATAATGTGTAGGTAGTTCTTTGAAGGTGTTAGCAATCCCAGTTGCGCCAAAGAAGAGCTTCCCTATTTTAAGTGAGCTGTAATCATCCATCTTGAGATTGTATCTAGATGTGAATGCGTCAAGGTTTTTTCTGATGGTATCAAGTGAAGATTCTTGAGGGGAGTCATATATGGGATAGAGATCAAATCCTGATGTACATCCAAGTAGATTCAGCCGATCGATGCAACGCGTCATGGGAATATCTGTATGCAGCTCGGAATCGGGTTCTAGTGTAGGATCAATTACATAAGCGGTAGCATTATCTGCGCCCGTAAAACCTACCTTATCTCCTCTGTGCAGACCTATGTAGTCAAGTAATGCGAATTGTGCATCCACGTGCTCTGTGACTGCAAATATGCACTTGTTTATCGAAACTTTATATTTGAAATTTCTGAAGAAATTATTTAGAGTCTCCGTAAATAACGTAGAATCATTCTCCATCTCCTTATGTACGCGGAATAACGCAAGAGCGTGTTTAAGGTCAACCTCATTCTCAACAGCAGGTTCATGGATCGAAAAGACCCTTCTTGTAAGTTCAGGTACTTTTCCGTCTGCGTAATGGAATGCGTCGAACCAATTTATATATAACTTTGTAGAGCTACGTTTCATATCGGTTACTGCTTGATCAAGTTTCCAACTATCGACTTCATTAGAACCAGTAGCAACCCATCTTAGAGGGTCAAAACCCAGTTGTCGATATTCTTCTATCCGCTGCCAAAAATCTTCAGTCATCGCCGGCATCCTCCTTCATCTCTAACAAATGCATACATGCATTACCAGATATTTAAAAAACACTATTAACTGAAGAAATCCTTAGATATCCTCGAATGCATATCAACAAAAATTAGCAAGAATCTAGATCTAGAAACAGAATCGTAATTACTATCACGGATTCATTGTGGACATAAAATAACAGGTGTTGATCTCAATTCATTAGATTGGGCGCGACTTGAAAACACAAATAGACATGGAGAACCAATTTCGCCATCCCAAACTAGGCATAAGATATTAATATATATGGGTTGCCATTGACGAAGCTATCCTCAAGGGAACAAAGTATCTAAATTGATGGACTCCAAGGTCGGAAACCATGATTCAAAGGAGAAGCTTTTGGAGATTAATTCCAGAGCAACTATGTGTAAGATGTGTCCAAGATTATCAGAAAATATAGCGCAAATATCGTCAAAAATACCAAAACGGTTCGTAAATGATCTATACTGGGCAAGACCGCTTCCCAGCTTTGGAGATGCAAAAGCAAGGTTATTAATTATCGGACTGGCACCGGCTGCCCATGGCGGAAATAGAACAGGACGTATGTTTACAGGAGATAGCTCAGGAGACTGGGTCGCTAAGGCATTATTCCAAACGGGGTTTGCTAGCTCTTCTGTTAGTCGGTGCATTAATGATGGATTTGCACTAAAGGACGCATATATTACTGCAGCGGTACGTTGCGCACCCCCTCACAATCGACCCACTTCGTCTGAAATAGCAAACTGCACCACCAACTATCTAAAGTCTGAATTGACTTTACTTGATAAAACTGTCAAGGTAATCGTCACTCTCGGACACATTGCATTTAAATCATATTGCAGGCTTGTTGGCATTACTGAAATAGGGTTCCAACACGGCGGTAGGTTCAATATCAAAGGTAACAAGGTCCTTTTATCGTCATACCATCCAAGCAGGCAGAATACCAACACAGGAAGATTAACATGGAAAATGTGGATACAAATCTTTGAAACTGCTAAGATGATTTTAGATTCTCAACGTTACTAATCAATCGATTGATTGGCTACTCGTGTTGCCGAATTAGCTACTATTGATACGATTTATTGCGGTTATATATTTGAATTTCTTAAACACATTTCAAATAGCAAGTAGTCCGACTCATAATCCTAAACAATCATTTTTGACTAGCTTATGAGCTCAACTTCTCTAAAGAGAGATTTAACGTATTCTTTCCCAACAATAAAACTAGTATGCCTGCTACAAAACTAAATAATGAGAGCCCAACCATCAAATTGAAAAATCCCAAAGTTACGAGCATGATTAAGACAAAAGGGCCAATTGTGGCAATTAGTCTGCCAGTGCCTTCAACAATTCCCGAACATGTGGAGCGTATCTGGGTAGGAAAATTTTCTGCAGTGTAGGTTATGAGATTCGAGATCATCCATGCGTTAGCCCCAAATGCTATAAAACTTGAGACAACCAATCCAACATAATCTTGAATGAATATTCCCCGCAGGACAAATGCCAACCCCATGATTGCGCATGAAAATGCGATTTGATACTTTCTCTCAATTCTGTCTGCAATAATAAGAGAACATATGCCTCCAGCTACAAACCCCGAACTTGCGATCATATTCACAAATATGGATTCTGTGATAGTATATCCTTGATTAGTATATTCAACTACCAATAGAAGTGAAGCGTAAATTGGTATAAGCGCCAAAGACCAAATAGCTGAAAGAATAGAAATCCTACCAACAACGATTTTTCTGTAGGTAACGATATTCTTAAATAGAATACTTAGACTCTTATTGACCTCGACAATGGAGCTGTGTAGTTCATTCTTGTCATCCTGGCCGCTTTCTTTTGTGATATCTGAGACCTTATTTGATGCATCTTCACTTCCAGAGTGATTTCCAACTCCATGGGGGGTAATCGGATCTAAACCAAGCTTGATAAGTAGCCGATTTACTTCCTCTACTTTACCTTTGGATATCAGCCATCGGAGGGACTCTGGCATACCCATTCTAAGAATTAGTGCGACCAGGGCTGGTACTATTGCTATCCCCAGAACTAATCGCCAACTCTCCATCTGGACCACATTGTTGACTTCGCTTTAGAATAGTACAAAGGAAATGGGTGCAGATAGAGCAATACCTGTCCACCCAAAAAAAACTATTAGTGAAGTATACCTACCTCTCTTTGACTTTGGTGATATCTCGCCGATGTACGTCGCAACAATTGCAATTTCTGAACCGATTCCAATGCCTGTGATCAATCTAAATATGACTAGTTGGGTCATGTCTTGTGCTAAAGCCGATAGAATGGAGCCTGCGGACAAAATTAGAACTGAAATTATGAGAGCACGTTTTCTTCCGTACAGATCGGCATAGATTGTAATGAGGACCGCGCCGATAACATATCCTAAAACTGTTAAAGAAGCGCCAAGAGCGATCTCTGAATCTTGAACATTCCAGCTCCCCTTCAACATTGGGGATATGTATGCATAATTTGAAAAATCGTAATAGGTAAAAAAGCTAGCTAGACTCAACGCAAATAAGACGCCAGTACTAACAGGTATTTTATGTAAGGCCTCTTGAGAGTTACTTCGTTATACGTAAGGCAACTATTTGTAAATTTGGTAATCCTTTAAGGTAAATCCAGCTCTTCAAAGGAGTATGGCGAACAATACACAATATGATGACTCTTACAATCTTGTTGTTACAAATATCCTGATCAATGTAAATTCTGGTAGTCCACTTATTGGAATTTTGCATGATTACTAGCTATTTAGTGTCTTCGTAGGCACCCGTATTTCAAAAATGACTCAATCCATATTCTATTTATAGCCTTATCGCGCTAATGCTATAGTTACTAATCCTTGGAAAACTGAGCTCCCATAAAATACATTACCAAAAGACCAAGCATTTTGAACTTTATTCTCCGATGGGTCCGCTCTTGCAATAAGTATATGACAACATAGTTGCATTATCTTTTGGATTGGATATTAGAACGGAGATATGTCACTCCTGATATGGTGTTATGTGTAAGTACTTACTTTTTCATCTCCTTTCGCGATACCCTACTTTCAAACCGATAATCGTGAAGCTTCTGCTAATAATCATTATTTGTGCATATAATGCAGAGTAGAAATTGAATAAGTCAACTACGGTCTCTAGATTCTATTTTTTTATATTTTTATTACTAATGTCTTTAAGATATGAAACAATATCAACGAAATCTATGGAATACAACTAATAAAGATAAAAATTCTCTAAGACGCGATGTTTATATCGTGCTAATGAGTATTAACGACTGAATATTTTATAAATTGGACGACAGCGATACTGGAGCTTCTGATGACGATCTAGGCGATAGTGCAATAAAAGATTTATCTCCAAATCGGGATAGCGGGTTGAACCGTGAAGATAAAAAATCAAGCAATCTTGGAGAATCAAACAGAAATCATAAATTTTCTGAACATAACAGCCTTGTAAGCGAAGGGATCCTAGCAGGACAAAGAATTGCAAAAATATCCGTGGTTACTCTCGTAAGCATTGGTATTGTAGAAATTCTAACGGGATACTATAGTGGTAGTGTAGTAGCTACAGCAGATGGGTTAGACTCTATATCTGATGCAGTCATATCATTTATCGTTCTGTTAGGCCTCCGTATTGCACATAGGCCAGCCGACAAGAAATTTCATTTCGGATATCACAAGGTAGAAAGCTTCGCTGCATTAATGGCTGCTATTGGAATGGTAGCAATTGGGATTGTAATATTTTATAATTCATATCAGGCTCTGATACATCCGCATGAAATAAGACAACCAGTTCTGACGATGATTGTTTTGGCTGCTGCTGGTGGAGTCTCGTTACATAGGGCGTTGCAGATGAGAAATATTGCTAACAAGTATAATCTGTTATCACTAAAAACAGATGCTAAAAATTCGATAAAAGATGGTTCAGCATCAGTAATTGGATTTCTTAGCGTTTTGATAGCTTCACAATTTGGATTTCTGCAAATGGATGCTATAGGAGGGATGATAATTGCAGGTTATATCTTCTCCGTCTCATATATTTCGCTAAAAAGGTCATCTTTGATACTTGTAGATTCGTGGCAGAATCCAACGCTCACCGAAATTATCAAGCAACATACCGAGCAAAAACAATTTAGGATTGGTGAAGGACTAGAACAATCACAAACGAAAGTCAAGGTTCGCTCGGTGTTGCTTAGACCTGCGGGAATGGTCTCCCAGGCTGAAGTGCATATTGAAGTAGATGGTGATAAGCCGCTCAAGGACGTGGAGATGATATGTCTTCAGGTCGAAATGGAGATTCGTTCAAAATTTCCCGATTTGGAAAGAATTTCAATAATTCCCCATTCATCGATCGCTAAGCCAATAGCAACACAATCTACTTCATTCAGGAGATGGATTTCAGTACCTGATATATTGCATCAGCATCGACAACAACAACAACAACAACAAAACCAAAAGCGAGAACAGGGAAAGTAAAATCTAAATACATTGCGAGAACAATCCAATCACAATCTTTTCCTATGGATGTTTGTTAGTGTCTATTAACTGACGTATTAGCGGAAGTAGTAAGGGCTCAAATTTTTGACAATATTTTGTTGCGAGCCAAATTCGTTATACAACTGAACAGTTTTTAAGGATCTAAAAAGATAACTCATTTGATGACAAACTCAATCCTCAAAGTGTTAATACCTATATTGAGTGCAGTGACAATCTTTCCAACTGCTGAGACATTAGCGCAAAAACAACAGGACACTGTCAACTTAGAGACATCACAAGTCGAATTAAAACCGGGCCCTACCAACAATGTAGAATTGGATGGACAAGTTGTAAACAATTCGACTGCGGCTGTAGATGATGTAAGAGTAAATATACAGTTCTACGATTCAAATGGACAACTTTTGCTTGAGGCCAGCAGGTTTATTACTCAACCCTCCCAGACACTCCAACCAGGTGAGTCAGTGCCGTTTACTGTTTTAGAGACACTGGGTATTGACCAAGTTGACGAACACGTCGTAATCGCAGAAGCGGATCCAGCTACATAAAACTCTATTAGCAAGCCAGTAATAGCTTCAACGATATATTTTTTTCCTCATAGATATTCTGTAATTGCTTAAACCTTTGGAACACATCGAATATTTTAATGTGCCTCATAAGATCAAGATAAGCTGGTAGTGGCTTGTGAACAAAAATCAATCTAAGAATCGCTCTGAATTAGTTACCATAAATTAGTCCCACCATTGGTACTACGTATTGAAATAAACCCTATCCCAGTAGTATTTTCTCTATTTCATCTTCTGGATATGCCCCCGGTATAGTCCCCTGATACTTTCACGATACCTCCCTCAGATTCACTAATCACTTTCAGTAATTCCAGAGTAAGTCTCATGTTTGCTACATAGTGAGTACCATTTTCCTAAACTGATGGTAGAAGCCCTGTTTTTTTAAATATCAAATTTTTCATTTTTTCAGGGTCTGTGCTCTTCGTAGTAGATATTTCTACCATATAAAATGGAGGAGATGATTTTGATGTATCATTAGACTTTTGTAATTCCTCTTCTTCGCGCATAAGAAGATCATGTATTAGTACAGGACTTATTTTTGGAAGGTACAATTGATAGAGTTTGTAAACCTTGGAAAACCTTTCTTATTTCCTGCAATTCATCGGAAGGCATGAATATCCACCTACTAGTAGCCATAACATAAAGGTAAATTTCTAAAAAGACTACAAGAAAGTACTAGTCATATAGTAGGAAATTAGAAATCAACTGCTTGCTGGGAGTTGTCTCGAGAGTCATAATAGGTTAAGAATGGATAATATCACTTCGTTGTATCAAATGACAAAGTGTCATTTGTTATATATTGATACAGATGCTCGGGCAGGAATAGACTCGATTTGAAGGAGCGGCGTCCAGAAATCGGGTTAGCATCACAAATGCTTTTCAATTATGGAAGTTAATCTCAGCATTTTGTTAGCAACACCAAGATCATTGAATAGCATCAAATCGTACAGGCAAGGAATGTTTACCTCAAAGGTAGCATACACATTAACGCTTTCTGTACGTGTAATCTATTTTCAGCTTGGTCCCATACTACAGATGCCTTACCATCAATTACTTCAGAAGTGACCTCTCTACCTCTGGAGGCCGGGAGGCAGTGCATAAAAATGCAATCTTGTTTTGCGGACCTTAACAGATCATAATTTACCTGGTACCTCGGTAAAAATATCTCTTCTCTTTGTTGTCTTTCCTCATCCTTTCCAATGGATATGAATGTATCTGTTGCCACTACGTCAGCATCTTGAATTGCTTTTAGAGGATCATCTGTAATCGATATCTCTGCAGAGCTTTTGAAAGATTCTTGTCTTGCTACAGTTAGTACGGTGTCGTTGGGTTCGAAACCAGGTGGGCAAGCAATAGAAAGATTCATGCCTACTTTTGAAGACCCGAGTATTAAATCATTACAAACATTATTACCATCCCCTATCCATGCTATCTTCAGTCCATTGAAAGTTTTTTTGTGCTCTTGAATTGTGAGCAGATCGGCCAAAATTTGGCAAGGATGAAAAGTATCAGAAAGTCCGTTTATCACGGGAACGGAAGAGTATGCCGCAAGTTTCTCAATATCCGAATGTGAATATACACGCGCCATAATCATATCCACGTAAAGCGATAGCGTTCGGGCTGTATCTTCGATTGATTCTCCTCTAGCCAGCTGAAGGTCGGTTGAGCTCAGATATATAGCTGTCCCACCTAGTTGTACGATTCCCGTCTCAAAACTTAGCCTCGTCCTAGTAGAGGGTTTCTGAAATATCATAGCAAGCGTTATCCCTTTCAGAAATTGGGACAGTTTTCCATTTTTTAAGTCCCTCTTGAGGCCCTTCGATAAATCTAAGATAGATAAAATTTCCTCTTTACTTAGGTCTTTCAGACTCAAAAAATCCTTCTTATTTAAGGAGGTCTTCAATGTCTTCATCTGTCAGATAAACTGTCTCTTCTTCTTTTTCTTTTGCTTCCTTCTGCCTTTCGACTTTTTTCTCGTCGTTTTTAACTAAATCCGTAGTTTTGAGCTTTCCTACAGATTCCAATGACGGGGTAGGTTCCTTTTCATTAGAACTCGTTATAGTACTATTATCTATTGTAAAGTTCTTTTCTGGATCTTGTGTCTTGTTTTTGCTTTTCTTACCGAAGAGCCCTCTAAAAAAGCTTCCAGGTTCTTTTTTCTCTGCTGTCGACTCAGGTTTTTTGTCACTTGTGACACTAATAAACTTGGGTTGCTGTTCTTGATAGCCTTGCTCTTGTTGTTGCTCTTTCTGTTGCTCTGAATGCTGTGTTTGCTTTAAATGTGCTTCTTGCTGATCTGGCTGCTCCTGGATTATAGTCTTTTCAGAGGCGGCTTCTTCCAGGTCCTCGAATTTATTTGAACCAGAATCAGGTGAATTTGAGGACAATTGAGGGGAAGTCCCATCGATTTTTTGGATCAGCCTTTCAGAGGTATCCTCATTGCTTAAAGTTCTCAAAGTTACATCCTCATGTGGTACTTCTATTTCCATCTCTCTGTTTGGGTTTTGTTTGGTTATATCTTGTTGAATAATATTGTTCGACTGGAGTTCCAATTTACTAATCAAAGGGGAATTACCAAAAACTGAATCGAGAAATTTCTCAGAACTAAAAGGTATGATGTCGTCATAGCTTTGTCCCATTCCTAAAAGCACGATTGGCTTTGATGTAGCATGCACAATCGATATGGCTGAACCCCCTTTGGCATCTGCATCTATCTTTGTTAGAATTGCACCATCAAATTTGGTATACTCAAAAAACTCACGCGCCTGGTTAATGGTATCATTTCCTGCCAATGAATCACCAATAAATAATTTGATATCTGGCTTTACAACCCTAACTATCTTGTTAATTTCATCCATCAGATTCTTTGCTGTCTGCATTCTGCCAGCAGTATCAATTAGTACTGTATCTACGCGGTGTTTAGTCGCATATTCCACCGCGTCTCGCCCAACCGCAGATGGATCGGCTCCGTATCGCTGCGAGATGACTTTGATAGACAAATTTTGTCCATGTTGCGATAGCTGCTCAATTGCACCCGCTCTATGGGTGTCTGCAGCTGCTAGTACAGTTGAAATTCCATTTTTCTTAAGCAGACGCGCAATTTTTGCTATGGTTGTTGTTTTACCAGTACCATTGATTCCAAGCAGCAGTATAACAAATGGTCCTTTCCCTTCCTCCTTCTTAGATCTGATTTGTTGGATGAGATTCATATTTCCGGATTTGGTAAACATGTCAGCTACTCGAATTCTAAATTTGAGCCTGATCACTTCTTCTGCACTTTGTCCTTTTTCAAGTTCTAGACCAAGTAACTCGGTTCGCAGGCTTCCAACAAGATCATCTACAACTTCTGGAGCGACATCACTTTCAAGAAGAGAAAGTTCAAGTTCAGATAATTGATTATTTAAATCTCTTTCTGAAATTTCCTTATGAGACGATAGGTTTCTTGCTGCGTCAGAAAATGCCCTTTTGAGGTGTTCAAACATTTGCGTCTCTGTAACCTTAACGCGACTACTTATTATTGCTACTGGGATTACCCAAGTTTCCCCTGCCAGAGGTAGCTTGCTGCACCATTTCGTTCACTTGAAGTTGTATTTGCTCCATCCGAAGAGATACCTGTTGTTTTTGCCCCATTAACTGTTTCAAAGCAATTTCGAATTCTTTCAACCTGGATTCTATGTAGTTAATTGTATCTTCTCTGCTCTTTTCCACTGCCACTCCTGCACCGATATTGATAAGCAATTTTTTCACAGGGGGTATTGATACTTTCATATGAACCCCTACGCCAACAGGGACATACGAATTAACCTCTGTTTCAGATTGAACCTCTTGCACCGCGCTAGATGCTAATCTGGCTTCTTGTAGAAGTCTACTGACAGCCTCCTCACGAGCAATTATCTCATTCAAATGAACTTCAAGGACCCTTGCTTGCTGCATCATTTCATTAATCTTTTGTTCTAGGGCGGCTTGTTGGCCACCGATTCCGCTGCTCATTCACCCTTTAATGCCCTGGCTTTCATATATTTGTGACTAGAAGTTTTGTAAAATGGTTCCAGCTACAAACTAGGATCATATGCTAGATTCTTCGATCGTGTGCTTGCAGCTATTGTCACGAAGCTAGACCTAGTCTGTATTAGTCATAAAAGCAAGTCAAATTACGGCTACATTATCGTATCGCATCCTCACATCTAAAAGAACATGCGTCATTGTTACTAAACTTTAAGGAAGGAATATATTTAAGACAATACTTCAAGCAATAAAAAAAGTACTAAAATACAAGTGTGTTCCTAAACAAAAAATAAAAAAAGAAAGCTTTTCACTGAAAGCGCACTCATTCTGAAAAAATGAGGAACATGTCGATAGATAAATGAGTAACTATTATGGCATTACAGCAAATAGAGAAGAGTCAAAGTAATGTGAACGACCAAGGTTTTCCCTTATATTTTTGATATCTTTAGCATATTCTTCATTTCAACCTTCATTCCATATCTATTTTCATTTAGCTTCATATGCGTATAGATTCTCAACAAGTCGCGAGAATTCCTAAGCATGCTAAATCTGCCTGAGATTTTCATTTTGATGAATTTATGAACCAAGGAGTAAATATCAAATTTCTTTAATACAGCACTTCTGTACTGTTTCAGATTATTTAGATGTTCCACGAATAATTGTGCGCACCAAGTAGATGGGACGATACCTTCACCCAACAACGCATAGACGGTTCCTATCGATTCACCTACCCCGATTGTTTTTCTGCCATCCGAAAACGGTTCACATAGAGAAGGAGGACTTATTCTAACTGGTCTGCCTACCTTGTGAATAATTTCGCATTTATACTGTTTTAAAAAATCTTCTAGGAATCCAATGGTGTACTTGCGTCCGAAATCACCAGCCCCTATATGAGCATATCCGTTACCAAGAGGAAAATACCAAAAGTAACCTGACATACTGGAAAATGCCTTCAAGTAAAAATCATCATATGGATTTCTATTCCGATCATATTTCACTTTGTACTGTACGCAAGGAATCCAAGTCTCGTTGTTAACCTTAGGCAAATAATTCCTGTGAAATCCTGTAGCATCTACAATAAGATCAAAATCTGATTCTAGATTTTCCTTCCTTGGCACCTTTCCAAACTCTATGTCGGTACCACGTGTCATATCTTTAATGAGCTGCAATTTATCATAGGCAACCATTCCTCTTAACTTGATGTCAATACTGTCATCTATCAATTCTACCTTCATATTTTTACCCTTGTGAAGAACGTACGTGCCGAAATCTATACCGCATTCCTTTACCAAACCATCCATTACGTTCTCGCTTGTTGCCCAAGCACACACCGCATCATGCTTTGACTCTGGCATTCTTTCAAAGCCCTTTACTGTATTGTCCCCGTCTTGACTGAGTTTGTTCATGATGTATGCGCCAGCAACACCAATCCCAACTACAGCAATTTTCATACTTAATGCTTGGTTCACAAGTGACTAATAAAAAGATTGACGAGGTCCCCTTGAAAATCACAATCCTATGTGGATATTTGAAGGCAAATAGGGCTAAGAAATAGTATTAAAAATCTGTAATAAATAATGAAACATTACAACATTAATTGGAAGGAGCAGCATCATTCTTATACTGCAAATGATCATGTCATTGACATTCGAAGTAAATACACCAATTAGATACTCCATACTGACCGATTAATATAAGAACTTTAGAAATCTCGGGTCCATTTCAGCAACAAAGAATTTGAATTTATTATGACTATCCATACTAATTATAGTTTATACAAAGTGAATCAGGCTCGAAGCTCTTTCATGCAGTAAATTCGCAAACTGCCGCATATCTATTTTGTTAAATGGGCTGATTTTTCTTAAGGTGTCTATTTCTTGTCCCTCTTCTAACATATTTCGATTGCGCAACTCTTCTACAATTTTTTCCCTTAACCTAGGAGGACAGATCTTGCTATGATAAATACAACCAAGAGACCCAAAGAACATTTCTTTAATGTGGTCATCTCCTTTCTCTTCATGAAAATGAGGATTGCGTGTTTCTACCTGACAAATTTCTATCCCCTTGTCCATTGCTTCCTGATTTTCTGTGGGGAGAATTCCGCCAAATTCTTCCAGAACATTGACTATTTCATAAGGTTCTACCGAAAAGCCAGATGAATAAGTAAGTAATTCTGCAAGCTTCATTGACATACAATGTTCACCTGAATTCCCGGTACGCATAACTTCGGTCTCAAAGCCTGTATAGTATGAAACTAAAGAGTTAAGATACTGATTAGTTATTTCAGAGACCCTTCCCCACTTGGAAAAGTACAGACCACTCTCTGAAACTTTAGGTTTATAGATCCATGAAATCCTAACCATCGTGTATGGGCTATTTGACATGGCAAGTCCTGATGCAAAAATCTTCACATATTCATTAACTGCGCCAGGAACATAATTATCTGCATCGATAAAGCCTACATAATCCTTCCCAGCCATCTTAGCAAGAAGCATCCCGGTAATCATACCTTCAGCTTTGCCATTTCTAACTATGTCATCCGGTCCAAAGATACTGTTATACCCGACCTCTTTGAGCGCATCTGAAAGTCCAGGATCTTTCTGATGCAAAATTAACGCGTTCTTACCAACGAAACGGTTAAACTGCTCCAACGCTTCTTTTTCCAATTTGTACCTATCGACAGGCTGTCTGGGACTGTTGGAAACAATGATCGTGAGGCAATCATGCGGGATGCCACTTAACACACCCTCTAGAAGTTTTAGACGTTCACCTTTAATAGGGATTACAATGGCCATTTTTTTCTCTATTTCAGAGATTTCTTCATTTCCAATGCTTCGGATAGTCTCTGAAGTGGGCCTCCCATTACTAAATCCAGAGTCTAACTCATATACACGCTGTACGCCGTGTAAGCTTATTGCCCCAAATCTCTCCGTATACCTGGGATGATCAAGTTTCATTTTGAGAAAGGAAACGTTTTAATCGCTTATAACTATTGGGAGCAATGTAAACCAATCAAAACGTCTAGCAGACGCACACACGAATTGGCTAACGAATTATTCTTCAGAAATAAGTTTCGCAACATTTTAGCGACAACCTAAAAGCCGCCTAATTCTAAGGTACGAGTCAACCGGAAAGAACAAAACCATTTATTCTTTATCTATGAATTCATCTGGATTTGGTGGTTCTGGATTCAGACCCTTTCTTTTTCGTGTGTCTGCAACAAGGCTTCTTAGGATGGATTGCGGCACAGGCTGCCAAGATTTAAAATATGTGCTCCACAGAGCTTTCCCGGCGGTACCTCCACGCATGACCTCAGAGAGGTCAAACGTTTCAGAAGCAGGAACTTCGCCTTGTATGATGGTAATAAGTCCCTTCTGATCCACGTTAATCAATTTGCCTCTTTTACTCGAGAGAATTCCTGCTACGGTACCAATCTGTTCCTGAGGGCATTTCACTTCAATGCCAAGGATCGGTTCAAGTAAGGTAGGATCTGCTATCAGCATCGAGCCAAGCATAGCCCTACGTGTAGCCGGCATTAACTGAGCTAACCCCCTATGAGCAGGATCCTCGTGAGGAACAAAGTGATGCAACACAAATTTGACTCCTCTCACGGTCTCATGCGCAATTGGTCCGGAGTATATAACATCGTCAAAGCCTGATCTAATGGAATCCATGGATTCTTGAATAAATTGAACACCTTTTGTCTCATCAATAAGCATATTCCCGCTTGCATCTAGAGCAGCGACGCTACGCGCCTCATCTGCACTCCATCCTTTTTCACGAAGGAGCCGAGCCATTTCCTTCTTGTCCATATCTTCTCTAATTTGTCCAGTCCTTATCATATCAATAATATCCTCGTTTAGCGGCTCCACTCGCATGAAGATCTTGTTATGCTTATTAGGAGACTTGCTCATGATAGAACTTGTTTTATTCCTGCTCGTTTCACGATAATTGATTAATGGTTGAGTCGTAGTGATTTCCAAACCTGCTTCCTGCAAAAGAGACGTAGCAATTTCTAGATGAAGAACCCCCATGCCTGCCATAAGCGTTTCACCTGACTCTTCATTGATCTTTACAATCAGATTAGGATCTTCCACTGTGATCTTCCTAAGTGCTTCAACTAATTTAGGCAAATCTCTTGGATGCTTAGGTTCTACTGCTATCGTTACAACTGGCTCTGAAACATATTTAATTGATTCAAAAGGTGGAATTCCCTTCACTGTAGAAATTGTTTCACCTGCGACAGCGTAATCCAACCCAAGTAGTGCGGGAATATTTCCTGCCGGCAACATGTTTACCAGTTCGCGGGTATTTCCCATATAGATATTAACGGATTGAATTTTTCCTGGCCGTTTCGCATCGATCAGATATACTTCATCTCCATCTTTCACGGTACCTGAAAAAAGTCGTCCTGTTGCAATTCTACCTGCCTGCGGATCAACATTTATCGTAGTCACCATCATTACTACCGGACCCTTATCATCGCAGGAAATGAGAGATTTTCCAATTTCGGAATTCAAATCGCCAGGCCAAATTTTGGGAATACGATACCGTTGAGCAACGTGAGGAGGGGGATGGTGTTCGACCACCATCCCGAGAACGGCCTCATGCAGACGTGCCCTCTCTGCCAGGTTCTTGATTGCTGCAGGGTCATCAGAAGTATAAGCATCGTAAACATCCTTAAAACTGACTCCTTTTTTCTGTGCTACTTTGAAATTAAATCCCCATCTATCTTTGGCTGAACCAAAAGCAACGCTGTTTCCTTGGATACTGACCTTCCATTTTTCTTTGAGCTCTGGCTCTGCGTAAATATCTATCAAATGATTAAAGTCGGCGATAATATTAGACAACCATTTTTGCATTGCTGCGGCATCTAATCTCAATTCTTTTACCAATCTATCAATCTTGTTTATGTACAGAACAGGCCTTACTCTTTCTTCTAACGCCTGCCTCGTCACCGTCTCAGTTTGTGTCATTATCCCTTCAACGGAATCTGAAACTACAACAGCCCCATCAATCGCCCGCAGTGCACGAGTAACCCTTCCAGTAAAATCTATGTGCCCTGGTGTGTCAATCATATTAATTACGTACTCTTTTCCTTCTTTCTCATAGTATAGAGTGACATTTGCTCCTCTAATTGTCATCTGCCTATTCTGCTCAAGCTTCATCGAATCTAGAGCCAGAGCCTGCCCTGCAATTGATGGCGAAATAATTCCTGATGCCGCCAAGAGGCTATCGCTCATGGTAGTTTTGCCATGATCAACATGAGCAATGACCCCAAAATTGCGAATCTGCTCTTTATTTCCTATAATTCTAAGGATATCCTGGGTTGATTTGAATTTAGGCATCTATTCAGTCAGAAAATTTTGCTGGAGGTCTATTAAACGTTCCTTTATCCCCATTAGCAGCATCGTGTAGCAACCGTATGCGCGTTCTAAAGGAAAATCACGTCAACGATGATATGTACTCACGTTATCTTGGCACCGAAGAGGAGTGTGATTAATGAATTTGAAGTAGGGAATGTTTCATTGAGAAATTCTCATAATATACCACTACCAAAGATTTCCCAAATGCCTTTTGATATCTGACCTTGCTATTAGAACAGTCAATCTTCCCGCGCTCTTGTGCTCTGCAAATGCTGCTACTACACATTCATACATTTTTTGCAAAAATAAAAAGGAGCAACATGAGGGCTAACACAAACCCCAAATAAGATTCAGACTTTCTGAAAATTGGTAACATTAAGTACTAATTGGCTTCAAACTAACCTGTGAACACAAAATTATAAGTAAGGGGGATGAAGCATCAATAGATATATTCTGAATGAACGGCGAAAATATCCCTACCCGTAGGAATCCCACAATAGAGGATATATCCAATGCAAGAAGTTCACTAGACATGAGTATAAGAAAAACTCCATTACACAAATCTGATACTTTTTCAAGGATGGTAGGCACAGATATATTCCTCAAGATGGAGTGTTTGCAAAAGACAGGATCATTTAAAGTTAGGGGTGCTTTCACAAAGTTGAATTCTCTATCTGACAAGGAGCGATCTAAGGGCGTAATTGCAGCCTCAGCGGGAAATCACGGCCAAGGTCTTGCCTACGCTTCCTCTAAAGAGAATATTCATTGTACTATTGTAATGCCTAGAAATGCCTCTCCTGCAAAAGTTGCCGCAACTAGGTCTTATGGAGCTAGGGTGATCCTTTCTGGTGAGAATTACGACGCTTCGTGGGATGAAACTGTTCGTATCGCAAAGGAAGAAGGGCTAGCGATAGTGCACGCGTTTAATGATAGCCAGGTAGTATGTGGCCAAGGAACGATCGGCTTGGAGCTACTTGAGGATTTGAATGATTTTGATAGGATCTATTTGCCCATTGGCGGCGGTGGATTGGCAGCAGGAGTAGCTATCGCAGTAAAATCAAAAAGGCCTAATGTTAAGATCATTGGAGTTGAATCGGAAGCATTTCCTTCAATGAAGGAAACTATTGCAAAAGGTAAATTGCAGACTATAAACGCAGGCTATACTATAGCAGATGGCATCTCAGTGAAATCGCCGGGGGAGTTGACATACGAATTAATAAGAGACTTGATTGATGATATAGTGCTAGTAGACGATACTTCTATTGTAAAGACTATGTTTCTGTTAATGGAGCGGGCGAAGATAGTAGTTGAACCCGCTGGCGCAGCTAGCCTAGCATACCTCATGTCCAACGGTTGCACTAAAAAGAATGAAAGGGTGATTGCGCTTTTATCTGGCGGAAATGTTGACATGTATCTGTTGGGACAGGTCGTAGCAAAGGGTCTAATGTATATGGGCAGAATGCTCAAGATATTTATTCAGTTGCCTGACAAACCAGGGGCATTGAAGAATGTGGTTGACTGCATCGCAGATTTGAGCGTAAATATTGTCGAAGTTGAACACGATCGGTTAAGCTCCAACATTCCTGCAGGAACAGCAGGTGTCTATTTGAGTCTAGAGGTCGAGGATATCTCGCATGAGAAACGCCTCATTGACCTACTTAAGAACCAGGGTATAAAGTTCCAAGTACTTTGATGATGGGATAAAACTTATTTTATAAAATTGAGTTGATGTATTTATTTGATTCTTACCCATTGAGAATTCAGTGAGAAATGATTTGGCCTGTTCTCAATATCTACAATTACACCCGCATCACAATTAATTCACAATTGAGGTTATTTGTTTTACATGTGATTTGATCATTTTTCTAGCCCTGTTAGACCCAATGTTTTCTATAAAAGTTCTATTTAAAAGCATGTTCTCACTCTTAGGATCAGGTTCGGATTTTATATCAGCGATTGCAAAATCGATACCTTGGACGACCAAAAAGAGAGGTGTTATACATCGGCATACATCGAAAATTCGTGTGGATGAGGTCTCACAGCTACTTCATTGTAGTCAGTAATTTCTTGTTCTAAGATCGCATCAATTGTATCATCACTAAATATTGGTTTCAAGAATTCTCTGTCACTCCGCAATTCCTCGCAAGCATCACGTAAACTAGTTGGCAGTTGTCTTATGCCAAGTTCAGTTCTTCTTTTGGGAGTCATTTTAAAAATATCCTCATCTATTGGATCTCCTATTGAGCTACGTTTGTTGACGCCATCTATTCCAGCAGCCATTATTGCTGAAAAGGCAAGGTAGGGATTACAAGAAGGATCGGGTGCTCTAAATTCAAGTCGCTTTAGAGCCGCGAACCTTTCACCCCTGTAATGGGCAGGGATCCTAATTATAGCCGATCTATTCCCAGTACTCCATGAGATATAGACGGGGGCTTCATACCCTGGAACCAGACGGCGGTATGAATTTGTAGTTGGAGCAACTATGGCAGCCAGAGCAGGGGCATGATCTAACACTCCACCTCCAAAATATCTGGCAAGATCAGAGACTTCAGCATATTTATCATTTGCATCAAAAAATAGATTCTTGCTATCTTTCCACAGGCTCACATTAACATGCATCCCTGAACCGTTATCCAACGCAATAGGTTTTGGCATCATAGTAGCAATCATGTCATGTTTCTTGGCTACATTTTTCACAATATACTTATAACTCTGTACCGAATCTGCGGAATTAACCAGAGTATCGTACCGAATATCGATTTCGCATTGGCCAGCCGTTGCTACCTCGTGGTGGTGGGCATCACAAACAATCCCAAAGTTGTTGCTTAGTACATCTACACATTCATTTCGATACTCCATGAGACTATCTCCTGGGGCACTGGGAAGATAACCTTCCTTTAAACGAAGGGCATAACCTGCACCTTCTGCTGACCATGGCGATTCCCTGGAAGTAATCTTATAACTTTGACCATGATATGGAGTCATAGTATTTACTTCAAGCCTGTCGAATACAAAAAACTCAACTTCAGGGCCCCAGTAAGAATATTCGTATCCCTGTTTGCGAATATATTTTTCTGCTTTACCTGCAATTCCTCTGGGGTCTCTGACAAATGCATTCCTTCCCGAATTTCCTTTAATAACGTCGCAAATCAATCGGGCAGTTTGATCTTTTTCAAGCCATGGAATAGTAGCGTATGTAGAGGGATCAGGCAAAATTATTAGATCGGATTCCTGTATTTCTGTGAATCCACGTATCGATGATCCATCGACTTTTGGAAGCCCTATTTCGAAGTCTTCAGCGCGGAACATATTGGTAGCCACCGTAGTATGATGAAACCGTCCTGTTAAACTAGTAAACTGCAGATCAATGAATTTGATTTTATCAACCCTTAATCTATGCATCACCTCGCTTGGGGTAATTGACAGAGGTTCTATTTTGCCGTCAGTTACTTTATAAGGCAATGGAATATCCTATGATAGGACACATATCCCATAATTAAGCTTTCAAAGCATGATCCGATCGATAAACGTATGTCAATATTATATAAGCGTGAGCTATCAATGTAATAACAATCCGCGTTCTCGAAATGCAAAAAGTAAGTTCTTCATAACAATTTTATTCTTTCAGATCAATTCCAATCACAGATGCCAATCCTACCGTTAGATACTGGCCGCTATGGAAGCAAAGAGATTCGAGAAATATTTGATGATAATCGCAAACTATACTACCAGTTGAGATTTGAAGCTGAGGTTGCTATTGCACAAGGCGAATTAGGAGTAATCCCAGAAAGCGCCTCCAAGGAAATTGTAGATGTCACAAATTCTAATAGAATAAGATTGAAACGAATAAGGGAATTGGAGTCAATTAGTGAGCATGACACCGCTGCATTCGTAGAGTCAATAGCGGAATTATGTTCAGATACGGCTAAACCATGGGTACACTATGGCTTAACGAGTAGCGATATAGTCGATACAAGTATTTCTTTGCAACTAAAGGACTCAATAAAGATTATAGAAAACAAATTACTCAACTTAGCAATGGTTCTATCGGATCATGCTTTGCAATTCAAAGATTTGCCAGCAGTTGGTAGGACTCATGGTCAGCATGCCAGTATACTCTCTTTCGGTTTGAAGTTCGCGGTCTGGGCATCAGAAATTGTCAGGCACTTGGAAAGAATTGACGAAGGAAAAAAGCGCTTTCTGGTTTGCAAGACGCTAGGAGTAGTGGGAACAGGATCTGTAATGGAAGAACGTGCATTAGAGGTGCAGAGATTGGTCGCAGGCAGATTGGGTCTTTTTCCAGTGGATTCTGCCACACAAGTAGTCCCTCGGGAACGATATGCAGAAGCTCAATTTTTCCTCGCTCTTGTAGGAACAACATTGGACAAGATGGCAGTTGAAATCAGAAATTTGCAGAGGACAGAAATTGGAGAAGTTTCTGAACCCTTCAAAAAAGGTCAGATGGGAAGTAGCGCAGTTCCAGTTAAACGCAATCCAATCAAAAGCGAGAGGGTTTCGTCTCTTTCCAAACTTCTGAGGGCTCTGGTGGATGTTGCGATGGAAAACGTTTCCCTTTGGCACGAACGTGATTTGTCAAATTCAGCCAACGAAAGATTTACCATTCCTATGACAGTTATTCTATTGGATGAAATGTTAAATTTGATGACAACTGTCATCAGCAATTTGGAAATTCACACTGAAAGAATTGCTTCCAATTTGAGTTTGACAAATGGTCAAATCCACGCTGAATTCGTGTTGGATCTCCTTATAAAGAAAGGTATTCCTCGATTCGACGCTTATCGAGACATTCAAAGAGTTGCTTTCTCAGCAATCGAAAATAAACAGTCATTTCTCGATGCAATTCAAAATGATTCAGAATTAGGAAAGCATTTGACCTTACAAGAATTACTTGACATTTTTGAACCAGGCAAACATCTTTCAGCATCGACAACTATAATTCAAAACATAGCGAAGATGGTCTATGATGCACAACTCAAATATGCTCAGCATTCCTAAAATAAGATTCTGTTTCTATTGGTCGACAGCTTAAGGATATACTTGTTGGTAATGATAGTTCTGCTTAGTAAAATACTTATGAATCAAGGAACCATACTGCAAAGCCTTTTTTGGTTTCATGGCAGCTTCCTGTGGTACTCCCATATGCAATGCAAGCTTACGTATAATATGTTTCCTAAGCATATCTTCTTCGCTCTTTATTTTCTCTTCAATTGGTATTAGGTTGGCAAATTCGATGAACTTCCCTGACAGAAATGGTTTTTTGATAGTTACTCCGTAGTAAGAGGCTACTGTTGAAATTTCCTCCATTAGGAACAACTCATTTAAAATCTTTTCGTGTATAAGCTCCATAATGCTAGATTTACCATATTTATATATAAATCGATATTGAGTGTAGCCACAAAAAAGTTCGTCAATTCCATTTGCAGTAAGTACTATTTTGAAACCATTTTCTTTAGCCAAACGAGCTACAAAGAAATAGGCAATGCAGTTTTCCAGATGTGAAACAATTCTGCAATTGATTCTACGTTTTACCCTATTGAGGTTTTCATAGAATTCATCCAGTTGTATAATATGTTTCTTGTGGGGGAACAGTAGTTGTGAAGCAATAGACTCGGAAAAGATCATATCATGTGAGCCAGCAAATCCTACTGTCAGTAAAGTCACTGACTTATTCAAATCTCTACACATCTTTGCAAGCACTGAGCTATCCAGTCCGCCAGAGAAAGCTATTGCTACGGATTTCTCCTCTCCTAAAGCAACTTCCAATTCTTCCTGCATTACTTTGTATAGTTGGGTGAATAGGTCCAAGATCGTTAGATTAGGTTAGTTAAATACGTGGTTTCCATATTTAAACTTCGGATTTCTTGGATTTATCAACTTTTATTACTGCTGAGATGAAAGAAAATTTTTCGATTAGAAATCAAGAAATAAGATGCTAATAGCTTATCTTAAAGTCTTGAAATTCCCCTGAGTATCTATCATAGCTCAGTTCAACCCTTTCTACGTGGGCATTTAGAGGCCCCACTCTAAACCAACTAATTGCATCTTCAACAGAATTCTTATTCCCCTCAAGTATCGCCTCAACACTACCGTCCCCCACGTTGCGTACCCAACCTGTAACTCCATATTCATTGCAAATGCGATGAGCGTTCTGTCTAAAATAAACTCCTTGTACCTTACCTTTAACAACGATATTTGCTCTAATCTTATTTTGGCTATTGTCATTCTGATCCAAGTCGTTCATCTTAGTGCTGCATAATCCTTTACACCTGTGCGCATTTGATCCCAGTTTTTATTATGCCACATTAGATTAGGCTTCCACCCTCGTCGATAAACAATTGTTCATATGAAGTTCCTTTTCTAACAAGCTTGTATCCGCCGTTCATGGTCTTCATAACAATTGAAGGTTTAGTTTGACAATGGAAAGGCATATTGAAGACCACAGAATAAGCACCTACGTTGTAAAATGAAACATATCTACCAATTCTTGCACCAGTAAGATCCGATGCTTTAGATTGAGGAAATACATCATAAGTATCGCAAAGTCGACCCGCTAAATGTATGCTTTTAACATTTGTACTACGGTTTTGTTCATTGCTAGAACCAAGTGTTAATACTGTTTCCTGTGGATATTCTTGCTTTAGAAGTGCCGCATCTAATAAAAGATGATATCCAATATCAAGTATAACTATTTTTTGTTCATTGTACTCCTTTGTATTTAGTATCTTTGATATCAGAATTGACGATTCTGCAACAAGATATCTCCCGCTTTCGATCAAAAGATCAAATGGTCCATATGATTCCATTAATCTGTTTAGCCGAGGTACATAGCTATTTGCCATTTGCGAAGGAGTTGGCACTGACTCATTATAATATACTGGGGTACCTCCACCTATGTCTAACGTATTCACAGCAAATTTCGGGAACTCCTTTTTCATTTTTGTAATAAAGTTGTGCATCTTATCAATGGCGTGGATAAAACAAGAGAAATCTGTGATTTGTGATCCGAGATGAAAATGAAATCCCTCAAAATTCAGCAGATCATTATCCATAAGATGCTTGACCATTTTAGTAGCACTGTCAATGGTACCTCCATTAAAAGGAACACCAAATTTCCCATTTCGATATGAGGCGCGTATCTCTGCTCTCACGCCGACCTCTGGATTTACTCTGATCATTGTCAGAGGTTTGACAGCGAGTTTCTGTGCTGCTTTGGCTAAATTAGTCATACCATTAAAGGAACTAACAACAACCCTTCTTATCCCCGTTTGCAATACTTCATAGTATTCCTGAAATTCTTCGGTAACACTAGTGTAAACTATGTTTTCGGGGGGCGCCCTGCACCTCCTCAGAAAGTGAAGTTCTCCTAACGAAGTAATATCGAAAGTAATTCCGTCCTTAATGAATGAGGTTAAAACCGCGGGAGTGAAATTTGCCTTTACAGAATATGCAAGTTTCACAGGTCCATGGAAGTTAGCGTAGGCATTTCGAAGTTCATGCACCTTCTTATGCAGCGTGCTTTCATCGATAATGTACAGAGGAGTGCCATAACGTGCAGCGAGCTTCTCAATATCTACTGGTTCTGCAAAATGATTGATGCGGTGTGTTGACAGATTTAGTTTTTTTGTTATTTGAAGTTGCGAATTTTCCACCAATTCTTTTTTGTTAGTTAACGGTAAATCATATAACTTAAAAACGTTGCTCCATACACCCTAGGATGAATCAGGTATTAACATTTTCAGTATTACAAATTGTATCATCCAGACATTAGGAACGTATCTACTTCAATCTCTTTTGATCGTGATAGGGTGTAAGGGGCGACCGCTAGTAGAGGGTCTGTATTTATGAAGGAAAGAAAATTAATGCAAGATGAATTACCATTACCACGCTGACTATCAATGTACAGTTTCCCAATATAGTGTAAATAGGTGAAGCTAACGATTCCCATTGAACTCAATGAGTTGATTTTGAAATATTTACTGTAGTGGGTATCGATATCATCGGTAATATGGAACAGTAACTCTTTCCCCAGGTTTTCCCTCGCGTTGAGCTTTGATTTTCTTCACTGCTTCTTCAAAGTGACGCATCATCACATGAGCCTCCGTCACGTGTTTAGCAGCTTCTTCAGGGGTAGGATACTTAGCTAAGTATTCATGTAGTACTAATGAAACAGCGGTGTTTGCTACAGAGCCTGTATCTGCCCCACTGAAGCCCTCTGTAAGTTCAGAGATCTTGCCTAAATCTAGATCTGGATCTAATGGTTTATCCTTCGAGTGAATTTCAAGTATCCTTAGTCTGGCCTGTTTATCAGGCATGGGAACGAATACTATTTTATCAAATCTTCCTGGTCTCAGCAGTGCCGGATCTATCATATCTGATCTATTGGTTGCCGCTAAAACCACAACCCCAGATAAGGTTTGTATACCATCCAATTCAGTAAGTAATTGAGATACGACTCTTTCAGTAACCATGCTGTCTCCACCCATACCACGCGTTGGTACGATTGAATCAATCTCATCAAAAAATACTACGCATGGAGATGCTTGTCTAGCCCTTCTAAATATTTCACGGATTCCTCTTTCAGATTCTCCTACCCACTTGCTAAGCAATTCTGGACCGCGAACGCTAATGAAATTCGCTTCAGATTCTGTGGCTACAGCTTTCGCCAACAATGTTTTTCCTGTCCCTGAAGGTCCATACATCAATAATCCTTTAGGCATGGTATGGCCCAACTTCGTATAGAGGTCAGGATAGCGAAGTGGCCATTCTACTGCTTCTTGTAGCTCCCGCTTAACATCCTCTAGCCCCCCTATCTCAGTCCATGGAACATCTGGGGATTCTAAGTATACCTCCCTCATGGCAGATGGCATGACTTCCTTTACAGCATTCTCAAAATCTGCCATAGTAACAACTAGTTTATTTAGCACCTCTGGAGCAAGTTTTTCATCCTCCAGATTGAGTTCAGGCAGAAGCCTTCTCAAACATTTCATAGCTGCTTCTTTACACAGGTACTCTAGATCTGCACCTACAAACCCATGAGTTACACCAGCAATCTTATCCTGATCTACATCAGTGTCCAG
>DASQUV010000043.1:0-2309 GCA_035641095.1 Nitrososphaeraceae archaeon | reverse complement strand
CAGTAATGCAGTTTTTCACGACTTGGACTTAACTTACTTCTTTTACTACAAAAAGACGAGTCTCTAGTGATTTATAAGCCCGGGGTGTAAGCATTTCTATGAACTAGAAATTCCTATGATCGATTCACTGATAATGGTAATGAAATCATTTTCCTAGTCCTTCTAGCTTCTTTTCAATCACAGATTGGAACGCAGGAAAAGGCTGTGCTCCTCTTATTATCTCCGGATCTGAACCGTCATTGCTATTTACAATAATGAATGATGGAGTATCAAAAAACCCTGTGAATTAGCTAGCTTGATATCATTGTCAATAAATTCCTTATACGTTTGATTATCAAAACAAGAGTTGAACTGACCCATTTCTAGTCCTGGCATTTGAGATGCAAACTTTTTCAAATTATCTTTATTGACCCATCCTGAATCAATGCCTTTCTGATTCTCATATAATAGCTTGTGAAATTGCCAGAACTTTCCTTGTGCTCCTGATTATCTTTCTGTTCAGCCGACCTCCAGTCCATTGCCAATTCTCCTCATTAATAAAAACAGGAGCGAGGAGGACGAATAAATACGCTTAATGTTATACAGAAGACATGGGGTTGCTAACTGAATATGAACTCAATATGTATAGAACTAGGTATTTGTGTGCGCTTGACAAGTTGGCAAAAGGTTTGATAAACAACCCAGTAAGCTCCGACGAAGTATACAGAGTGGCCGGCATTACGGGATTTCCTGGCGGATTAGAAGCGACGGATAGCCTTGTACAAGACGCTGTGATAAAGGAGTACGTCAAACTTGGAAAAGGAAGAGAAATAATATTAACCGAAAAGGGACTTGAATGGTGTAAGGAAAATTGTAAGTGATTTAATATTTCTCATATTCTAGACTTGTACATCGAATTTAAATACATAAAAATCATATAGTATATTGAAAGGTGAATTTTAAGAGTCCAGTTGTTCGAAATAACTTGTCTCCCCTGCGGGATACAAGAACGTTACGAGGATGAAGACGAAGCAATTATACAAGCGTATAATCATGAGAGAAATCTAACACATAGTACCTCAAGTGGGTATTTTGTTAGTGTGAATGAAGTCGATCACAGCAGTTCTACCATCATCAGTTCAGAAAGATATTCTTCTAGTTGTGGAACTTGTGTTTTTATTGAATCATTTTGTTTCATAATTGAATCTGGGATACCCTCATTATTTCCAGAGTTCTTTTTTACCACCTCCTTTATGTTAAGTTATGGGTAGTGGATTATTATTGTTAATACTCTCGACCCATTTGGATGCTCCAAGCGCAGAATACATGGGCCGCCTACCTAAACGCTATGGCACTTTGCTTTCCTAAGGAGTCGGTGTTGGTGCAGTACTTCAGTGTACTGCAGCGGCTGCTTATACAATAAAATATAAAAAAGATCCAAATTGCATTAAGACAAAAGTAAGAGGATCAGGAGTCTGCCCACCTGATTATAGTTCCTGTAAAAAAAGACAAATTCTATATCTACATACTACAAATAGTTAATTCTTTGAAAAAGGTAATTGCTACGCTATGTGGACCAAGAACAAGGACATCAAATTTGTTCTTTAATTTAGAGGCTGAATATGTTAAACACAATCTATTTGTAGTTAGAAAGATTATGATGATGTGTTGTACGCGAAATTTTCTTAAGATCTAAGTATTGTGTATGATCTATTTAGATCTATGTACATTACTTTACGATCTTCTACAAGGCTCTGGTATCTATTACAATATGTATATTGAAATGCCGTTACTAGCCACCTTGGCCTGTCTGACATGTTCCATCTACAGGCCATAGGCTAAGCACGGTAGCCATACGGTCGGCGGCTAGAGTATTAGAAGCAGCAGCAAACAATAAATTTTCACTTGTCCCTTTTTTCTGCATCAATTAGATTTGTCATAACTATCTCGAAGCTCGTTGTAATGAGTACGCTTTTTTCAAATCATTAGAAGCATAAATCTCTTCTCCTTTTTGTTTCTTATCTGCAAGCCCTGGCTTGTATCTTCCAAGCAGAATTGAGTTTCCTACCACTGTCACAGAACTCATAGCCATTGCTACGCCAGCTAACATAGGAAGCCATCCAAATATCCCCACACCTAAAATGGGGACTAAGACTCCGCCAGCAATCGGAATCAATCCTGTATTATATGCAAATGCCCAGAATAGGTTTTGCTTTATCTTGGATACAGTCTTCTTTCCAAGATCTAGTGCTATTACTACATCTCTTATATCATCCTTGATCAAGATAATACCACCTGTTTCCTTGGCAACGTCTGTTCCAGAACCTATT